>DYDC01000270.1 GCA_020718125.1 Methylacidiphilum sp.
CCCTGACGGGGCTTGTCCCTTGTTGCCAGCCCACCCGGCGTTGAAACGCCGGGCTATTCTCGACCGTCCCTTTCGGGACTTGGCGCGTGTGTCAAGTTGCGACCCAATCCCCCTGACCGTGTGACGGATGCTGGAAACCTGTCAGTCTCTCTGCTACAAACTCACTCCTCGTGAACCGCCAAGAAGCCATTGCGGGTGTGCGCCGCGTTGTTGTCAAGTTCGGCACCGGCCTGCTGACCGACAGCGACCGCGCTCTCGACGCCGGCCGTGTCGCCGCGCTCGCCGACCAGATCGCGGCGCTGTGGGCGCGCGGGCTGGAAGTCGCCGTCGTGTCGTCGGGTGCCATCGGCGCCGGCATGACCGAACTGGGCCTCGCCAAGCGCCCGACCGATCTGGCCGAGTTGCAGGCTTGCGCTGCTGTCGGCCAGACCAAGCTGATGTCGCTTTACGAAGCCGCGTTCCGCCGGCACAACCTGCGCGTCGCGCAGATTCTCCTGACCCACGACGACCTCAGCGATCGCGACCGGCACTTGAACGCCCGCAACACGCTCGACACGCTGTTGGCGCGTCGCGTCGTGCCGATCATCAATGAGAACGACACTGTTTCCGTCGCCGAAATCCGTTTCGGCGACAACGACAGGCTCTCGGCGCTTGTGGCGACGCTGTTGCCCGCCGACCTGCTCGTCATCCTCACCAGCGCCGAGGGGCTGATGAGCAAGCCCGACGGCACAGGCGAGCGCATCTCAGTGGTCGAGAAGGTGGACGCGAGCATCGAGCGCATGGCCGGCGGCGCGGGCAGCGCGCAGTCCGTCGGCGGCATGATCTCGAAGCTCCAGTCGGCGAGGATTGTCGCGGCGGCCGGCATCCCGCTCGTCATCGCCAACGGCAAGCGCGGCGGCACGCTGGAGCAGGCTCTCGCGGGCGGGGATGTCGGCACGTTGTTCCTTGCTTCCGTGAAGAAGATGGCCAGCCGCAAACGCTGGATTGCGTTCTACCATCGGCCGACCGGCTACCTCGTTGTGGACGACGGCGCGAGGAAGGCGCTCGCCGCCAGCGGGCGGAGCCTGCTGGCCCGCGGCGTGGTGCGGACTGGCGGGACGTTTTCCTCCGGCGACGTGGTGGCCATCCGTGACCGCGACGGCATCGAGTTCGCCCGTGGCGTTGCGCGGCTCGCGTCGGCGGACATTGCGGACGCGCGCCAGAGCAAGACCACGCCGGAAGTTGTCCACCGCAACGACCTGGTGCTACTGTGAGTTCCTTATGAGCTTGAAAGAAGAGATGCGGCAACTGGCCGCGCGGGCCCAGGCGTCCTCGCGACAGCTTGCGAAGCTGACGACGCGGCAGAAGAACGACTGCCTGCTGGCGATGGCGGACGGCCTCGTGAGGAACGCCGCCGCCATCAAGGCCGCCAACGCGCAGGACCTTGAAGCGGGACGCGCGGCGGGCTTGTCGTCGGCGATGCTCGACCGGCTCGCGCTGGACGACAAGCGGATCGAAGCGATGGCGCGAGGTCTTCGCGAGGTCGCCGCGTTGCCTGACCCAGTGTGGCGTATCATGGACGAACGCACACGGCCCAACGGGCTGAAGCTTCGCAAAGTTGCCGTGCCCATCGGCGTCGTTGTCATCATCTATGAGTCGCGGCCCAACGTGACCGCCGACGCGGCGTCGCTGTGCCTGAAGTCTGGCAATGCGACGATCCTGCGTGGCGGCAAGGAGGCGATCCGCTCAAATCAGGCGATTGCGGCGACGATGCTGGACGCGGGTGCGAGGGCGGGCCTGTCGGCCAACGCCGTGCAGCTTGTGCAGACGACCGACCGCGATGCGGTGCGGGAGTTGGTGCGGCTTGTCGGTCTGGTGGACGTGGTGATTCCACGCGGCGGCGAGTCGCTCATCCGCGCGGTGGCCGAGGCCGCCCGCGTGCCGGTCATCAAGCACTACAAGGGCGTCTGCCACGTCTTCGTGGATCGCGACGCCGATCTCGACATGGCGGAGACGATCGTGGTCAACGCCAAATGCCAGCGTCCCGCCGTCTGCAACGCGATGGAGACGTTGCTGGTGGACGAGGCCGTGGCGGCGAAGTTTTTGCCGCGCATCGCGGGCGTGTTGAAGACGCGAAAAGTCGAGTTGCGCGGTGATGATGTCACCCGCCGCATCGTGCCAGACGTGAAGCCCGCGACGGAGCAAGATTACTTCACCGAATACGCGGGCCTCATCATGAACGTCCGCGTCGTGCCGGACGTGGGTGCGGCGGTGGCGCACATCAACCGTTACGGCTCGCAGCACAGCGACGCGATCGTGACGGCCAGCGACGCGGCGGCGCGGCGGTTCTTGCAGGAGGTGGATTCGGCGGCGGTCTATCACAACGCCAGCACGCGGTTCACCGACGGCGGCGAATTTGGGATGGGCGCGGAGATGGGCGTCTCCACGGACAAGATCGGCGTGCGCGGCCCGATGGGGCTGGAGGAACTGACCAGCTACAAGTGGATCGGGGTCGGCACCGGCCAGGTGCGGGGATGAAAACGTCTGGCTGGGAGGGGCGACATTCTTGTCGCCCCGTTGAATTATCGGATTCGGCGACGGGAATGTCGCCGCTCCCAGTTGCACGCGGACAATGACAGCTTCCTCCATTCAGACCGCTCTTGAGCGTGCTCGCGCAGTGGCCGCGGCGATGCCGGAGCGCGGGATGTTCGCCGGCACGGACTGGCGCATCGCGCCGGCGGCGTTTCCGCTCGCGCCGGAACTCGTCAAGCAACTGGAGGCACTCGGTCCGCATCTGCTGGCGTTCTATCGCGCCTGCAATCTGCTCTACCGCTTCAGCGTCCGCGGCACATTACCGCGCTGGATTGCCGATTACCTCGATGCGGGCAAACCGCCGGCCCTTGTGGAAGCCTCGCGCTCCAGCCGGTTCAAGAGCCATCTGCCGCGCGTCATCCGGCCGGACATTCTGCTCGGAAACGGGAATGGCGACGGGGCGGCGCTCACAATCAGCGAACTGGACTCGGTGCCGGGCGGGATCGGCCTGACGGCGTGGTTCAACAAGACCTACGCCGCGCTCGGCGACGTGGTCGTCGGCGGGCCGCGCGCGATGAAGGACGGCTTCCGGCAAATCCTGCGCGAGAGCACAGAGGCTGCCGCGCCGGTCGTGCGCATCGTCGTCAGCGAGGAGGCGAAGACGTATCGCCCCGAAATGGAGTGGCTCGCGCGGGAGCTGGCCGCGGAGGCGTTCGACATCCGCGTGGTGCGGCCGGAGGAGTTGCGGCTGGAGGAGCGCGAGAAGCCCGACGTCGTGTATCGCTTCTTCGAGTTGTTCGATCTGGCCAACGTGCCGAACGCAGGCGCGCTGCTCACGGCGGCGGGGCAGGGGGCGGTGGTCGTGACGCCACCGTTCAAGCCGCAGCTTGAGGAGAAAATACTGTTCGCGTTCTTCTGGCACACGGCGCTGCAGAGTTTCTGGCGGCAGGAGTTGGGCGAGAAGACGGTCGCCGCCCTACGGCAGGTGTTCCCCTACACGTGGATTCTGGACCCCGCGCCGCTGCCGCCGCACGCGGTGATACCGGAACTGGGCATCCACTCGTGGCAGGAGATGGCGAGCTTTTCGCAAAAGCAACGCGAACTCGTCATCAAGATTTCCGGCTTCGACCCCGACGCGTGGGGAAGCCGCAGCGTGGTCATCGGACATGATCTTCCCGCGGGCGAGTGGGCCGCGGCGGTGGAACAGGCACTGAAGGATTTGCCGAACCGGCCGCACGTGCTGCAACGTTTCCACCGCACGGGTGTCGTGGAAGCCGAATGGGCGGATGTGCAGGCCGGCAAGCTGCACCCGATGAAGGGACGCGTGCGGCTGTGCCCGTATTATTTCGTCATCGGCGACGAGGCACGGCTCGGCGGCGTGCTGGCGACCATCTGCCCGCTCGACAAAAAGATTATCCACGGCATGGCCGACGCGATCATGGCGCCCTGCGGCGTGACGCGTGCGGTTGGAGGTTGAAGATACGCCTCCTGTGACCGTCGGGAGCAACTTGACACACGCACCACGATCAAGTCCCGGAGGGACGGACGAGAATAGCCCGGCACTTCAGTGCCGGGAACGCCGCCCGTGATGGCAGAGTCCCGTAGGGACGACAGAAGGCCGCGTTGCACGAGTCGGATTCTGCCGCCCCTGCCGGGGCTTCATGGATTTCCTGCCTCGCCACCTGCGCTTTGA
>DYDC01000271.1 GCA_020718125.1 Methylacidiphilum sp.
GCCCCGGTGTAAACGAGCGAGCGGCGGATGTTCAGTCAATATTCACATCCCCTCAGCCCTGTCGCTCTCCCGCCCGCGCAGATGAAACAGCCCTAGAGTTGCGGCTGCAATACGCGGCGAAAGACGCGCGGGATTTTGCCGCGGCGATGCAGGCGCAGCGCGGCGGACTTTACCGGGAGGTGGTGGTGAAGCTGTTGACCGACGGGCAGGCCAGCCGCGACGAGGTGGTGGACGGTCTGGACTGGATCCGCAAGCAGACCACCAGCAAGGACGTGGCGATGGTGTTCTTGGCCGGCCACGGGGTCAACGACGCCGACGGCAGCTACTTTTTCCTGCCGGCCAACGCCGATCCGGAGCGGTTGCTGCGGACGGGGGTGCGGTTCTCGGACATCCGCGAGACGGTGGCGAGCATCGCGGGCAAGGCGCTATTCTTCGTGGACACCTGTCACGCGGGCAGCGTGATGGGCAAGCGGCGCGGCATGGAAGACCTGACGCGGCTGGTGAACGAACTGTCGAGCGCGGAGAACGGGGCGGTGGTGTTTGCGGCGAGCACGGGCCGGCAGTATTCGATGGAAGACGAGCGTTGGCAGAACGGGGCGTTCGCCAAGGCGCTGGTGGAAGGCGTCGGCGGCAAGGCCGACTACGGCGGCAAAGGCCGGATCACGGTGAACATGCTCGACCTCTATCTGAGCGAGCGGGTGCAAGAACTGACCGGCGGCAAACAAACCTCGACGACGGTCAAGCCACAGACGGCGCCGGATTTTCCGGTGGCGGTGTCGGTGCGGTGAGTAACGAGCAACAAAGCATTGGCGCGGAAACGCAAACTGAACCTGCCGCGCTTCGGCGGGTCACATCCTGTGCAAGGGAGTGTAAAGAATTGCGAACTTCATGAAGTTCGCAATTTCTCTTAAAAGCGCGCGCCCGCTGGGGGACAAGAAGCTCTCCTGACATGCAACGCGCGGGCGGACGCGGCCGAACGCGGACACTTCTGTCCACGCAGGCGGCACTCTCGCGGATAGGAGTGTCCGCGTTACCAGACTGCCCGCTCTTACGACGATCGCGACGATTGAAGATTGGATTTTGTTCCGCGACGGCGTTTGCCGTAGCCTGCAAGTCGCAACCATCCGGGATGTTTGGCGAGCGTTGAAAGAAATGGCGGCCTTCCCGCGTTGAGTCATTGGCCGCCGTAGGCTCCGAAAACAAAGGCAACCGCAAACATGCGACGACGAGAAGAGGATTCGCTCCCCACACGCGCCAGTCTGCTCGCCCGGTTGAAGGACCGGAACGATCAGGTCGGCTGGAAGGATTTTTTCGACACCTACTGGAAGCTGATCTACGGCGTCGCCATCAAGTCCGGCCTTTCCGACGCGGAGGCGCAGGATGTCGTGCAGGAGACGCTGATCACGGTGGCCAGGAAGATCGAACAGTTCAAACGCGACCCGGCGCTTGGCTCGTTCAAGGGATGGTTGTGCACGGTCACGCGCTCGAAGATCGTGGACCTCGTCCGCAAACGTCCGCCGGTGCAGGCGCCGAGACCGCGTCCGGCGGGCGAGTCGGAACGCACGCCGACCATTGAGCGGGTGCCCGATCCGGCGAGCCTGGACCTCGATGCGGTGTGGGAGGCGGATTGGCGCAAGAACCTCATGGACGCGGCCTTGGAAAACATCAGGCCCAAGGTCAACCCGCTCCACTATCAGATCTTCGACCTCTACGTGGTCAAGGACTGGGCGGCCACGGACGTGGCCCGGACGCTCAAGGTCAACATCGGCTTGGTCTATCTGGCGAAACACCGGATCGCGGCGGCGCTGAAAAAGGAAATCGAGAACCTGGAAGTCAACCTCACTTGACCGGCAGGCTCCGCATGTGCATACGCAAACGACAACTTCGCGTGGGCGGCCAACGCCTGACCATCGCCCCGTATCGGGTGGTGCCGCCGGCGATCAGTTACGCGTTGAGGAAAAAACTGTTGCGCCAGATTGCCGAAAGGCTTACAGGGCGCGACAACGAAACATGTTCGTGAGTAGATGGATTTGCCATGGCCGAGACCCCTTCCAACAAGGCGACTGAATCGCTGACCAAACCGGCAGCTCCCATAGCGTCCGGCGTCTCTCCGGCCGTCCCGGACCATGAGATGATCCGACGCATCGGCGGAGGCGGCTACGGCGAGGTCTGGCTGGCCCGCAGCGCCACGGGCAGTTATCGCGCCGTCAAGGTCGTCTATCGCGACAGATTCGAGACCAGCGAGCCGTTCGAGCGGGAATTCACGGGCATCCGGAACTTCGAGCCGATCTCGCGGTCCCACGACGGCTTCATGCACGTCCTCCACGTCGGTCGCAATGAGCCGGAGAGGTTTTTCTACTATGTGACGGAACTTGCCGACGATGACATGGCAGCCGGCCAGGTTAATCCGGATCGCTACAAGCCCAAGACCCTTGATTCCCTGCTCGTGAGCCGGGGCAAGCTCCCGGTTCGTGAGTGCATCGAGATCGGCCTGTCGCTCACGGGTGCCGTGGAACGCCTCCACAGCCACGGGCTCGTGCATCGAGACATCAAGCCATCCAACGTCATTTTCGTGAACGGCAAGCCCAAGCTGGCCGATGTCGGCCTCGTCGCCGAGGCGAAAAAAGGAACCTCCTATGTCGGCACAATGTGGTTCCTGGCCCCGGAAGGTCCGGGCGGTGCGGCTGGAGACATCTACGCATTGGGCAAACTGCTTTACGTCCTCAGCACGGGCAAACATCCCGCGGAGTTCCCCGCGCTGCCCACCGAGTTGGAGACGATGACAGACAAGGAACTCTTCCTGCAACTCAACCGGGTCATTCTGAAAGCGTGCCAGAACGACCCCGACCACCGGCACCGCAACGCGACCGAACTGCGCGGCGAACTGGCCGCATTGCTTGTGGCTGGAGTGCTTCCACCGAAACCGCGCTCACTTATATCTAAGGAGGTTTGGATTATGACTGCTGCCGTCGTTTTGTTTCTCACCGGTGTCTGCCTGTGGCTTACCGAAAAACCATCGGACCAGACCGCAACGCCTGCCGAGTCGCCGCCCGCCCGGCAGGAAACCAACGCCCCCGTGCTGGTCCAATCGCCGTCCACCGAGCCAGCCGAGCCATCGGTCCGTCTCAAAAAATCAATTCAGATCGCCCAAGCTACGCCACCGTCCACCGCGCCGGCTGCCGGAACGAACACCCGCGGCATGCGTGTTGTTGAGAAACCTGCTCCGCCGGCCGCCATTGAACCCGGCGTCAAATCCACTCCGCCCGCTGTTGCTGCGCCTGCTGTCACGCGTCCTGCCGAGACCAACGCCTATCGCGAGCTGGCCGAGCAACTCGCCGGCGACCTGAAACAAGTCCCCGTCAGCGTCGGCGTCGGCAACTTCGTCTATCAGGACACGACCTTCATGTCGCCGTTCTCCTCGCTGCTGCGCGAGGAGATCGAGCGCGTGCTGGCCCAGACCGGCAAATTCAAGGTCGTCACCCGCGACCGGCTTGCCGACCTGCAAAAGGAAGGCAAGTTCCTCAACTCCTCCGTGATGGAGCCGGGCGCAGCCACCGCCAACGTGAAGTTCGACGGCATCCAAGGCATCGTGCGCGGCCGGTTCTACTACAGTCCGCCCGACCTCACCGTCTTCGCCGAACTGGCGTGGCTCGAAGGCGGCACCGTGCGCAAGGCCAAGGTCGTCCTTCCGGCGCAGGCCGCCGGCGCGCCGATCCTGCCACCCGATGTTCCGGCCGCCAAACCGGCCGACGAACTGTTCGTGCCGCAGAACATCGAGTTAAGCCGCGTCAACCTCAAAGACGTCGAGCAGAAAACCGGCGCGCTCTGGAACCGCCAGGATTTCCTGCTCCAACTGAGCGTCCGCGAGGGCAAGCGCGCCTTCGCCGACGGCGAGACCATCAGCTACCGCGTCTTCAGCGACACCGACTGCCACGTCGCCGTCCTCAACCACCAGGTGGACGGTTCCACCATCGTGCTCTTCCCGAACCGTTTCTGCCGCGACACCCACGTCTCCGGCGGCGCCTCCGTGGACATCCCCGGCGCGGTCAAGAGCGGCTTCGAGATCGTCATCGGCAAACCCTACGGAACCGAAATGGTCCAGGTCATCGCCTGCACGCAGGCCAGCGCGTTGCACCGCAAACTGCGCGACCACGACTACGCCGCCGAGACCGCCGCCAGCCTCAACAACCTCAGTTGCGTCAATATCG
>DYDC01000272.1 GCA_020718125.1 Methylacidiphilum sp.
GGGCTATTCTCGACCGTCCCTTTCGGGACTTGGCGCGTGTGTCAAGTTGCGCCCTGGCCTTTCCATCGGCGCACACGGTGGCGCTTACTTCCCGTCGGACGCGGCCTTGTTCGCGGCGGCGTCGGCCTTGATGACGGCGTGGGCCTCTGCGGCATGGCCCCACAGCGTCAGCAGCAGATAGACGAAGACGCCGACGCAGATGGCGCTGTCGGCGATGT
Source organism: Methylacidiphilum sp. (assembly GCA_020718125.1). Lineage (GTDB taxonomy): Bacteria > Verrucomicrobiota > Verrucomicrobiia > CAIQCK01 > CAIQCK01 > JACRKA01. The sequence goes on from DYDC01000272.1 coordinate 219, forward strand.
TGAACGCGGGCCAGTGGCCGATCCACGACCCGAGGTGGAAATCCAGGAAGTCCACGACCGAGCCGTGTTGGATGCGGTCGGCGAGGTTGCCGAAGATGCCGCCGGCGATCAGGCCGATGGCGAGCCGCTGCCGGCGGTGTTGCATGGCCAGGGCGCGGCGATAGGCGAACAGCAGCAGGATGGTGAGGATGGAGAACGCCGCGAGGAGGGCGTTGCTGGATTCGGCGCGAGAAAAGACGCCCCAAGCGGCGCCGCGGTTGGTGACGTAGGTGAGCTGGAAGAACTTGCCGAGGACCGCGACCTCATGGGGCTGGTAGCGCAGAACCAGCCACTTGGTGAGTTGGTCCAAGACGAAGACCACCGCGGCGGCAATGGCCAGCAAGTTCATGGGAATGCGGAACGCGGAACGCGGAGTGCGGAATGCGGAATGATCGGCGACCAGCGTCATCCGCGCTTCACGCGCCGCTGGACGGCTATTCTTCCTCTTCCTCGTCGCCTTCCTCGGCCAGCTCGGCGAAGGTCGGCTGCGGGCCTTGGGAGTGCTTGACGGTCCTCTCCACCTGCGACTGGCAGCGGACGCACATCCGCGCGAACGGCACCGCTTCGAGGCGCGCCTTGGCGATAGGTTTCTCGCAGCACTCGCACTTGCCGAAGGAGCCAAGTTCCAGCCGCTTCAAGGCCTCCTCGACTTCGTGGAGGGCTTCCTGTTCGCTGGACACGAGGCTCAGGGCAAACTCCCGGTCGAAGTTGTCCGTGCCCGTGTCGGCCATGTGGAAGCTGTAGCCGGAAAGGTCGCCGGCGGAGTCGCGCGGGTTGCGCTTGAGGTTTTCCCCCGCCAGGCCGCTGATCTGGTCAATCACGTGGTCGCGGAGGTTCAGCAGCAGCTTTTGATACTTCGCCTGCGCGCCGCGCAACGGCCTGCCGGCGGGCTTCGTGTTCAAGGACTTCGCCACGGTCGGCTGCCGGGACTTGGCGCGACGGGACGACGCGGCCTTGTGGGTGCGGCTGTGTTTCTTCGTCACTTTTTTCTTTTTCTTCATGCTCTTGCTCAATTCGACTTCGTTGATTCCCCAACCACGGTCACGCAACGGCCACACAACTCAGGATGAACGGCATCACCGCCCACCGAGGGTTCCCACCGCCAGCAACGGGCGCATTTCCGGCCGGAAGCGGGCGCGACTTTTACGCTAAAGCCCTCGCCACCGTCAAGCGCGATTGCCACCTGCGAGACAATCAGCAGCGCCGGCAACTGCGCCTCGAAATACCTCAACATCGCCTTCGTCTCCGCGTCGCCGCCGCCCAGCGTCACGGCCGCCTCCAGCGACTTGCCAATCGTGCCGGCCGCGCGCGCCTTCTCCAACTCGACCGCCACGACCTGCCGCAGCGACTGCAAACGCTCCCAGCGCGCCTCCAGTTCGCCGTCAAACTGCCGGTCGTCGAACGACGGCAACAGCGCCAGGTGCGCCGACGCCACGTCCTCGCGCACGCCGCCGGCGGGCAGGTATTCCCACACCTCGTCAGCCGTGAACGGGATCACCGGCGCCAGCAGCTTGGCCAGCGTCGCGGCGATCGTGTGCAGCGCCGTCTGGCTGCCGCGGCGTTCGGGCGAAAACTTGCCGAGCGTGTAGAGCCGGTCCTTCAGGATGTCGAGGTAGAACGCCGAGAGGTCCACCGTGCAGAACTCGTTCACGCCGTGATAGACGCGGTGGAACTCGTAGCCCGCGTAAGCCTCGCGGCAGGCCTTCACCAACCCCTGCAACCGGCTCAATGCCCAGCGGTCCAGTTCCTCCAGCTTCGCGTGCGGCACCGTGTCGGCTTGCGGATTGAAATCGCTCAGGTTGCCGAGGATGAACCGGAACGTGTTGCGCACCTTCCGATACGTCCCCGCGACGCGCTCGATGATCTCCTCGCTCAACGGCACGTCGTTGCGGTAGTCCTCGCTCACCGTCCAGAGGCGCAACACGTCCGCGCCGTAGCGTTTCACGTAGATGTCGCTGTCGGCCGGCTTGCCGCAGCTCTTCGAAACCTTGTCCTTCGTCTCCGGGTTGATGAGAAAACCATGCGTGACCACCGCCTTGAACGGCGCGTGGCCCTCCGTCGCGAGCGCCGTCCACAGCGCGCTCTGGAACCAGCCGCGGTGCTGGTCGCTGCCCTCCAGATAAACGTCGGCTGGATACTTCAACTCCGCCCGTGTCCGCAGCGCGGCGCGATGGCTGACGCCGCTCTCAAACCACACATCGAGGATGTCCGACGTCTTGTGGAACTCCGTCGGCCGCTTGCAGCGCGGGCATTGCACGCCGGCGAGCAGGTCGTTCGCGCTGCGCTTGAACCACGCGTCCACACCCTCGCGCCTCACCAGCTCGACGATCTGGTCGGTGTATTGTTTCTCCTCGAAGATCAACCCGCACGCGCCGCACTTGACCACCGGGATCGGCACGCCCCATTGACGCTGGCGGCTGATGCACCAGTCCGGGCGCTCGACGATCATGCCCTGGATGCGGTTGAAGCCCCACGCCGGCACCCATTGCACCTTCTCGATCTCGTGCAGCGCCTTTTCGCGGAGTTGCTTGTGGTCCACGTTGATGAACCATTGCTCGGTGGCGCGGAAAATGACCGGATGCTTGCAGCGCCAACAGTGCGGATAGCTGTGCGCGATCTCCTCCTCCGCGACAAGCGCGCCGATTCGTTTCAAATGCTCGACGATCGGCCGGTTCGCCCTGAAAACCTGCTGTCCCTCGAAAATCCCCGCGTCGCCCGTGAACATGCCGCTGTCGTCCACCGGCGAAAACGCCGGCAACCCGTAGTGGCGGCCCGTGTCGTAGTCCTCCAGACCGTGCCCCGGCGCGGTATGCACGCAGCCCGTGCCCGTGTCCAGCGTGACGTAATCGGCCAGCACGAACGGCGAGTCGCGCTCGATGAACGGATGACGCGTCACCACCCCCTTGCCGTCGTTCGCCTCCAACTCGCGGCCTTTGCACTTCGAGAGGACCTCGTAGTTCGCGACGCCGGCCTTCTGAGCCACCGCTGGCAGCAACGCCTCGGCCACCAGCCACGTCTCCGCGCCGACGCGCGCCCAGACGTAATCGAACTCCGGATGCACCGCGATGGCGAGGTTGGCCGGCAGCGTCCACGGCGTCGTCGTCCAGATGAGCGCGTAGTGGCCCGGCTTGCCCTTCACGGGGAACTTTACATGGACCGAGGGCGATTTGTGGTCGGCATATTCGGCCTCGGCGGTCGCGGCGGCCAGCGCGGTGCGGCAGTGGACGCACCAATGCACCGGCTTCGTGTCGCGGTAGATAAACCCCTGGCGCCACATCTCGAAGAATGCCGACACGACGGCCGCCTCGTATTCCGGCGACATCGTGAGGTAAGGATTGGCCCAGTCGCCAAACACGCCGAGCCGCTTGAACTGCTCGCGCTGCACGTCCACAAAGTGATCGGCGTATTTCCGGCAACGCTCGCGCATTTGCGCCGGCGTCAGCCGCTCGCCGCTTGCCTTGAGTTCCTTTTCGACCTTCAATTCGATCGGCAGGCCGTGGCAGTCCCAGCCCGGCACGTAGGGCGCTCGATGACCAGTCATCGCGGCATGTTTCACCACCACGTCTTTTAATATCTTGTTGAGCGCGGTGCCGATGTGGACGTTGCCGTTGGCGTAGGGCGGCCCGTCGTGGAGGATGAACGACGGCGCGTCCTTCCGCGCCTGTTGGAGCTGCTCGTAAAGCCGCATCCGGCCCCAGCGCGCCAGGCATTCCGGTTCGCGCTTGACCAGCTCGGCCTTCATTGGGAAGGCCGTCTGCGGCAGATTGAGCGTTGATTTGTAGTCGGCAGCCATTTCCGGCGGAAATTGAGCCGCAGACGGTATCATGCAGCACCCGGCGAGTCAACGACTCCGAACCGACACGACCTCCGAAGGGCGCAACTTGACACCCGCGCCAAGTCCCGAAAGGGACGGTCGAGAATAGCCCGGCGTTTCAACGCTGGG
>DYDC01000273.1 GCA_020718125.1 Methylacidiphilum sp.
CACTCACCGTTTGACTTCGCGGGTCGTGCCGCTATCATGCGCGCATTCTTCGATGAGCGGCTTTTCCGATTTGCGTCTGCGTCCGGGCCAGGGTGTTTCCATGGTCTTCAACGATCGCGCCCACTATCCCCGTGAGGCGTGCGGCATCTTCGGCATCTATGGCCACCCGAATGCCGCGGAGTTGACCTACTTCGGCCTCTACGCGCTCCAGCATCGCGGCCAGGAATCGGCCGGCATCGTCACCTCCGACGGTCAGCAGATGCTCTTCCACAAGAGCATGGGGCTGGTCTTCCAGGTGTTCAACGAGAACGTCCTGCGCGGGCTGAAAGGCCACATCGCGATGGGCCACGTGCGCTACTCCACCACCGGCTCCTCGCATCTGGCCAACGCCCAGCCGCTCATCGCCGACACCGGGCGCGGCTCGATCGCCGTTGGCCACAACGGCAACCTCGTCAATGCCGGGCGGCTCCGCGACGAGCTGGAACAACAAGGCTCCATCTTCCAGACCACCACCGACAGCGAGATCGTGCTGCACCTGATGGCCCACGGCATGAAGGGCGATTCGCAGAGCAACCTCGTGAACTCGTTGCGCAAGCTGCATGGGGCCTACTCGTTGACCATCATGACGGAGAGCGAACTGATCGGCGTGCGCGACCCGTTCGGGTTCCGGCCGCTCTGCCTCGGCAAGATGATCTCGCCGCTCGGTGACGGCGCCACCGCGTGGGTGTTGGCCAGTGAAAGCTGCGCGCTCGACCAGATCCAAGCCACCTTCGTCCGCGACATCGAGCCGGGCGAGATTGTCATCATTGACCAGAGCGGCGTCCGGAGCGTGAAACCGTTCGGGGAGCAGCCGCGCCACGCGCTGTGCGTCTTCGAGTTCGTCTATTTCGCGCGGCCGGATTCGACCATCCACGGCCAGACCATCCACAAGGTCCGCGTCCGTCTCGGCCAGGAGATGGCCCGCGAGCATCCGGTGAAGGCGGACATCGTCATCCCGGTGCCCGACAGCGGCAATTGCGCCGCGCTCGGCTACAGCCAGGAGAGCGGCATCCCCTACGAGATGGCCTTTGTGCGGAACCACTACATCGGCCGGACGTTCCTCCAGCCGAGCCAGCTCATCCGCGACTTCTCCGTGCGCGTGAAGCTGAACCTCATCAAGGACCTCGTCCGCGACAGGAGCGTCGTCGTCGTGGACGACTCCATCGTCCGCGGCACCACCAGCCGCGCCCGCATCACCGAACTACGCGAGGCCGGTGCGAAAGCGGTCCACCTGCGCGTCTCCTGCCCGCCGCACAAGTGGCCGTGCCACTACGGCATTGATTTTCCGCAACGCACGCAGCTCATGGCCGCCAACAATACGATCGATGAAATCAAGAAATTCCTCGGTGTGGACAGCCTCGGCTATCTCTCGATCGAGGGCATGATCCGCGCCACGGGCCTGCCGGCGACCGAGTTTTGCGCCGCGTGCTACAGCGGCGAGTATCCCGTCAAGATTGACGAGACTTTCGACAAACTCATCCTCGAAAAACGCCGCCGCCGCCCCGCGCGTGTCGGCGACCTCGTCGTTGAGGACACCCAGCAAAAACTCCTGTGAAAAAGCCATCCGCCTACGCCGCCGCCGGCGTCAACATCGCCCTCGGAGACGCCCTCAAAGCCCGCCTCCCGCAACTGGTCGCCCGCACCCGCCAGCCCGGCTGTATCGGCCGCATCGGCGGCTTCGGCGGCCTGTTCCAGCTCAACCTGAAGAAATACAGGAAGCCCGTGCTCGTCAGCAGCGTGGACGGCGTCGGCACGAAGTTGAAACTCGCCGTCATGACCGGCCGCCACAACACAGTCGGCCAGGACCTCGTCAACCACTGCATAGATGACATCGCCGTCCTCGGCGCCAAACCGCTCTACTTCCTCGATTACATCGGCCTCGGCAAACTCGAACCGGAAGTTTTTCACCAACTCATCGCCGGACTCGCCAAGGCCTGTGCCGAAGCCAAGTGCGCCCTCATCGGCGGCGAGACAGCGCAATTGCCCGACATGTATGCACCCGGCGAATACGACCTCGCCGGCGCCATCGTCGGCGTCGTCGAGCGCGACCGCATCCTCGACGGCCGCCGCATCCGGCCCGGCGACGCGATCATCGGCTTGGCCAGCAACGGTCTCCACACCAACGGCTACACGCTCGCCCGCCGCATCCTGTTCGCGGAGTTGCAGTATCGCCCCGACGACCGGCTCGACGAACTCGGCGGCACGCTCGCCGACGAACTGCTCAAGGTCCACCGCAATTACGGCCCGCTCATCCTCAAGCTGCGCGACGGCAAGCTTGCCGACGCTCTCAAAGGCTGCGCCCACATCACCGGCGGCGGTTTCACCGGCAACATCCCGCGCGTGCTGCCCAAGCGCGCGGACGCCATCATCCGCCGCGGTTCGTGGCCCGTGCCGCCGATCTTCCAGATTCTGCAGAAGGGTGGCAACGTCAGCGACGAAGAGATGCACGAGGTGTTCAACATGGGCATCGGCATGACGCTCATCGTCGCCGCCGACAAGGCCGACGCGATTTGCCGGGCCTGCGGCAAGGACGCCCATCTCATCGGCCAGGTCATCCGCGGCACCGGCAAGGCGCGGCTGGTGTGACCGGAAAAAAGTTTTGTTCGGCGCGCAGAATTTTAGTTGCGGCGGGCGGGGAATTCGCTTAGAGAATCCGCGCCATCCTTCTGGGATTTAAGGCGGTTTTCTCATGGCATCCGATACACAGCCCTGCGAGGGCATCTTGGAGTTTGTCGAAAAGGGTCACGGTTTCCTGCGCAATCCGACGCGCGGCTTTCTACCGAACCCGATGGACCCGTTTGTCTCCGGCGACCTGATCCGCCAGCACGCGCTGCGCGAGGGTCTCGCCATCAAGGGCGAACTGGGCAACAACGGTTCGCGCCCCAAGGGCGGCCCGCCGCTGGGCAAGATCCTGTCCATCAACGACCAGCCGCCCGAGGCGTGGCCGGACGTGATCCCGTTCGAGAAACTCACCCCAATCAACCCGCACGAGAAGATCAAGTTCGAGACCACGCCCGAGATCATCTCGATGCGCGTCGTGGACCTGCTCACCCCGATCGGCAAAGGCCAGCGCGCGCTCATCGTTTCGCCTCCGCGCTCCGGCAAGACCACGCTGCTCCAGCAGATGTCCGCCGCGGTCAGCGCGAACCACCCGGAGATGCACCTCATCGTGCTGCTCATTGACGAGCGCCCCGAGGAGGTCACCGACTGGAAACGCTCCGCCAAGGGCGACGTGATCGCCTCCTCCAACGACATGCCGTTGGAGAGCCACGTCCGCGTCAGCCGCCTCGTGGCAGAGATGGCCAAGCGCCGCGTCGAGATGAAACAAGAAGTGTTCATGGTGCTCGACTCGATCACCCGCATGGGCCGCGCGTTCAACGCCCAGCAGGGCAACAGCGGCCGCACCATGACCGGCGGCCTCGACACCCGCGCGCTGGAAGTCCCCAAGCGCGTCTTCGGCGCCGCCCGCAAGGCCGAGGAAGGCGGCAGCCTCACCATCGTCGCCAGCGCGCTCATTGACACCGGCTCGAAGATGGACGAGTTCATCTTCCAGGAGTTCAAGGGCACGGGCAACATGGAACTGGTGCTCGACCGCAAGATCGCCGACCAGCGCATCTGGCCCGCGCTGGACATCACCCAGAGCGGCACGCGCCGCGAGGAACTGCTCATCCCGCCGACCGACCTCGAACGCATCGCTTTCATGCGGCGCGGCCTCATCGGCATGTCCCCGCCCACCGCGATGGCCGGCCTGGTCAACGCGCTCAAGAAGACGCGCACGAACAAGGAATTCCTCACCCAACTCGCCCGCACGACCGGGAAGATCTGACGCCACGGCGCGCGCCGTGAAACCCGGCCGGAGATTGTGTCGTATCCGTGCTCGGCTTAGTGCTCCGGCTCCACCGCTGCATGCCTCCAGAGCTTCGTTGCAACCTTGGACTGCTGCGGCTTGACGCAGCCTTCACTTCGCCCCGGCCTGACGGGGCGAGTCATCCGCAAACCGATGCCGCTATTGGCTGCCCAAGACGGCGCGAGTTAAGCCTCGCGCCTGCCAAGGCGGTGTCAAGCCACCGCAGTCCAAATCACTTCCGCCAGCCTCTGCCTCCACTCACCGCGCCGGACCTACCACGACCCAAAAGCCGTTGACGTTAT
>DYDC01000274.1 GCA_020718125.1 Methylacidiphilum sp.
GGCTATTCTCGACCGTCCCTTTCGGGACTTGGTGCGTGTGTCAAGTTGCGCCCCGGGCACACGCGGCGAAGAGTTTTGGCTTTCGCAGCCGCAGGCGATATTGCAGGATGTGCACCGTCGAAATGGCGCAGACCTGAAGTTGTTATGCCGACGTATGGTTATTGGCTGATTTCCCTGGCGTTCCACGCAGCGATCCTGAGTGTCGCGCTGCCGGAAGGCTGGCACGCCACCCAGGAGCAGGCACGCGCCCACCTCAGCGCCAAGCTGGTTCCGCCCCGGAAAGTCTTGCACGTCGCCCCGCCCTCAGCGCCAGCGCCGCGGCTGGGCCGGGTTTTTCACGAAACCGCGCCCAAGCCGGCAACCCGTGGCGCGCGGGTGCAATCGCCGGCGTTGCCGCGCGGCCTGAAGGTGACGGTCCCGGCAACGTATTGGTGCCGGCTGCCGGTGGTGGCGCTGCCGGGCAACGCGCCGGAAACCAACCGCGTCGCCGTGGCGAGCGTCGCGGGCGAGGCCGGGCCGGCTATTGGAACTGCCGATGCCGCGCCTTCCGGCGGTGAAGGTGTCCCGTCCAGCGCCGGCACGTCGGCGGGCAGCAACGGCGACGGCCCGATTGGGATGCCGAGTTACAGCCAGACGCCGCTGCCGGCGTATCCGCGTCTGGCGAAACTGCGCGGTTGGGAGGGCGTCACCGTCCTGCGCGTCGAGGTGCGCGAAGATGGCCGCGTCGGCCATGTTGAAATGGTCCGCAGCAGCGGCCACAGCGTGCTGGACGAGACGGCGATGAAAGCCGTGCGCGCGTGGCGGTTCGAGCCGGCCCGGCGCGGGGACGAAACCGTCGCGTGCGTCATCGAAGTGCCCATCCGGTTCAAGCTCGACAACGCCGGCGCCTGACAGCGCGGGGAACTTCGGCGGCTGGCTGCCATGGCCGCGGCCGCGCGACGTAGTGCGCCGCCATCGCCGTCAACGACACGGAAAAGAAGAAGCTCGCCGTCAGCGCGCTGCCTCCCACCAGCACGAACACCAGCCCGAACAGTGTCGGCGCCTCACAGAGCGCCAGCGCAATCACGGTCGTCGAGGTCGCAATCGCCGCGGCGCGCGCCCGGCCGGCGGTCTTTGCCTGTTGGGTCTGGGCAAACACGCGCACGCACGCCGACAGCAGCGCGTGCAGGAGGCCGAGCGCGAAGATGATGCCCATGATTTCCCGGTCACGCCCCGCCTCGAACTGCCGCCGTTGCGGCCAGCCCGCGTCCACGGCGAGCGCGATGGTCCACATCGTGATCACTGACAGCGCGAATGCCGCAAAGAGCCAGTTCATCACGCGCTGGTGTCGCCGTTCATCGAAGTCCGCGCCGGATGGGGCTGGCCGGTTCACGGCGTGGATGCAATCAGCCGCCGCGCGCCAAGTCAACGACTCCGCCAGGCGGGCGGTGTTTGGAGCCGTGAGATGTTTTGGCGTTGCAAGCGCGCCGCAGACTGGCACGATGCCACCAACCCGATTCCAACCATGAAACCGTTCCGTTCGCTCGCCCTATTGTTGGCCGTCCCCATCTGCGTCGCCGCCGCCGACCCCGCCGATGAGCCGCCGCCGCCGTCTGCATCGAAGCCGAAGACGCCGCCGCGCGCAATCCGTTCGGCGCGTTGAAGCCGGAGGTGGTTTCGATCCAGTTTGCCTGCACGGACGCCGACGGCAAACGGCGGGTATTGCCGGCCAAAACGCTGGCGGAGTTCGGCCAGAAGACGCAGCAGGATGAGGAATTCCGAAACCGGATGCGGCGGATGTTCCAAGGGCTGCCGCAGAACAAGCAGGGGATCACGATCATGCCGCGGCCCACGGAGGGCCGGCCCGCGCCGCCGGCTCCCTGAGGCTACCGAGCGGGGTCAAGGGCCGCGTGTTGCGGCGCGGTTGAAACATCAGGCAGGCGAAGCTCGGAGGGCTGGGAAACTGCCACTGGTTCGATCCTCCACACGGGCACGGAAGGTGGGTTGTCGTTTGACACCAACGACATGATGCCGAGCGCCGTGGGGGCAAGGGTGCAGCCGTTCATCGCCAAGGCTCCCCACAGCGCCACCAATGTTACAAGCACAGCTTTGAACTTCATGCGTTATCCGTTACTTCATACGCCAGCCAGCGTGCCCGATTGCCGCACGCCACCGGGCTGGCGACGGCGGTTACGATACTCCGCCAATGCCAACAGTGGGAAGTAAATTCGATACCAGTGATACTTCAGGTAGAACACCTTCGGGAATCCGGTGCCGGTGTATTCAGCCTCCGTCCATGCCCCGTCGGCGTTCTGGCGGGCGAGCAGCCACTCCACTCCGCGCCGCACCGCCGGATGATCCGCCTCGCCGGCCGCCACCAGCGCGTGGACGGCCCACGCGGTCTGTGAAGCCGTGGTCTTGCCCGTGCCGCGCAGGGATGGGTCATCGTAACTCTTGCACGTCTCGCCCCAGCCGCCGTCGGCCTGTTGGTGGTCCAGCAGCCACTTTACCGCGCGCCGGACGCAGGGTGCCTGCATGTCTTCGCCCACTGCCGCCAGACCCGTGAGCACCTGCCAAGTGCCGTAGATGTAATTGACGCCCCAGCGGCCATACCAGCAGCCGTCCGTCTCCTGCCGGGACTTGATTAACTCGACGGCGCGCCGCACGGGTTCGCGTGACTTGTCCCAGCCGAGCGCGCCAAAGGTCTCCACCATGCGACCGGTCACGTCGAGCGAGGTCGGGTCGAGCATCGCGTTGTGGTCGGCGAACGGGATCTTGGTGAAGACCTCGTGGGTGTTGTCCTTGTCGAAGCTGGCCCAGCCGCCGTCGCGGTTCTGCATGGCGAGTTGGAAGTCCATCGCCCGCTGGATCGCCGCGTCGCGGGCTTTGGTGTCCTTCACCTCGATGTCGCGCAGCACGCGGATGGCGATGGCCGTGTCGTCAAAGTCCGGGTAGAAGCTGTTGGCATACTCAAACGGCCAGCCGCCCGGTTTCGCGTTGGGCCACTTCACCTTCCAGTCGCCCTCGATCTTGATTTCGCGGTCAAGCATCCACTGCGCGGCGCGCACCAGCGCCGGATCGTCCGGCGGCACGCCCGCGGCGCGCATGTTGCCAATGACCCACGTCGTGTCCCAGATCGGCGAGAAACACGGTTGCAGCCGCAACGCATCGCCCTCCTCGATCCGAAGTTCCTCGACCTTCGACATGGCATGGCGCACCAGCGGATCGTCGTCGGGGTAACCCAGCGTTTTCAGCGCAATCACGCCATTGATCATGCCTGGAAAGATGGCGCCCAGCCCGCCGCCGTCGCCAATGCGCGGCTTCAGCCACGCCTCACCGCGACGCAGCGCCAGTTTCCGCAACGGCTTGAATGGGATCGGTTCATAGAAGACCAACCACCAGTTCAGCAGCAGGAAGAAGTTCCTCCACGAAAAGATGCATGGATCGCGGGGCAGCGAGAAGTCCGCCTTCGCCGGCCCGCCCACATAAAGCTCGTCAATCACATGCGGGTCGCGCCACGGCCGCACGGGCTTGTGGTGGTAGAAGATCGTCAGCGGCACGATCATCGCCCGCGACCACGCGCTCATGGCGTAAATGTTGAAGTAAAACCACCTCGGCATCACCAGCAGCTCGGCGGGGATGCCCGGCACGTGTTTGAAATCATAGAGGCCGATCAGCCACAGGAAGATGCGCGTGTAGCTGTTCACCCGCGACGCGCCGCCCTTGGCCAGAATCGCCGCGCGCGCCCGCTTCATGAACGACTCATCGGGCGAGTGCCCAGCCCACTTGCAGACCATGTAGGCCTTCACCGATGCGCTCAGTTCGCACGGGCCGCCGGGATAGACGCCCCACCCGCCGCCGGGTGCCTCGCGGCTAATGATGTAGTTGGTGGCCTTGCGCAACGTCTCCGGCGTCAGTTTACCGAGCCAGTGGAGGTAAATCAGATACTCCGACTCCAGGATCGTGTCGCCCTCCAGTTCGGCGCACCAATGCCCGTCGGGCCGCTGCTGCGCCCGCAGCCACGCAATCGTGCGGTCAATACGGGCGTTCAGTTGTAAGTCGAGGTCCATGATTGGGCTTCAGACGATTCGGAAAGGGCGGCATTCTAACCGAGTCATCCGCCGGGTCAAGCACCCGCCGCGACACGGGGCGCATCCGGGCGCAACTTG
>DYDC01000275.1 GCA_020718125.1 Methylacidiphilum sp.
ACGGGGGCGCGACCTGGCGTTTCCGATCAGGCAAGACGCTGGCCGCGAAAGACTGGAAAACCGACGGCGGAGTGCTGCCCGAGGAGACGACTTTTCACCATACCGAGCGCGGCGTATTCTCAATGGTCAATCTTGCGCAGATGGGGCCGGGCTATCAGTGGAACCGCGCTTTCGGCCCGGACCGCGGCATACGCGGTTATGTGTTCGCCTTCATGCCAAATGCGCATATCAACGACCGTGGCGCGAACCCTCTCCCCCATCAACGCGAGTTGATTCTGGCGCGGTGCCGGGTGGGGGAGGGCAAAGAGCTGGCGGTTTCCCGCGTCTTTGACCCGGGCAACTGGCAGTTTTACGCGGGGGTCGGCGGCGATGGCGCTCCTGCCTGGTCCGGTCTGGATGGTCGCCGGACGGTCCCGATGGATGTGCCTTATCCCATCGGCTGGTCCGCGTCGGGCCAATCCTGGTATTCCTCCTGCATCTACCTCAAGAGCGTTGATCGGTTCGTGCTCATCGCCACGGGGTTCGTCTGGCCCGACGCGGGACCTTCCGCCATGTATCTGCACGTGGCGCGCAATCCCTGGGGGCCTTGGCATCTGGCGTGGCGCACGCACGAGGCAACCTTGCGGAACAATCGGGAAGACAGACCGTTCTCGCCCTACTGGATACCTGGCTTCTGCGATCTGGACGCAGGCGTTGACGGGAAAGGCCGGGTGTTGCGCGATTGCTTCTTCTCCGTGGCCGGCGTCGGCGCCACCGGCGCCAAAGGGTGGGTGACGGAAACCATGGCGCGCTATGGCATCAACATCGGCCGCATTCGCCTGGCGTTTGAAAAGTAGCAGTGCCAGATGACTACCTGGGAAAACCATGAAATGCGGATGCTGGGTATGCGCTTTATTCAGGCCTGACTCCAATTGATTGTTCAGAGAAACGGTTCATGTCACGGCTTTGGACTGTTCGAGGTGGCGTTTTCGCCAGGTCCGCGGCGACATCTTTTCGATGCGCCGGAAACAACGGTTAAAGGTCCGCACGGTGCCGAAACCGCAGCCCGTGGCGATGGCGCGAAACGGCGCCTGCGTCTCGGTCATCCGGTGTCGCGCCATATCCATGCGCTGGCGGATGACAAACTCAGCCGGCGAACAACGCAGTTGCCGCTGGAAGAGGTGGTAGAGCTTGCGGCAGGAGATGCTGGCCGCTTCGGCCATCTGTTCGATGCCGAAGGATCGGGCAATGTTCTCTTTCAAAAACCGCAATGCCCGCACCAGTTGGGGATGGGTTATCGCGAGGCTGTCGGTGCTCTGGCGCGCCACGACGGCCCGCGGCGCGATCACGACCGGCTCTTGCGGCGGTCGTTTGCCGCGCATCAGTTCATCGAGCAACTCGGCGGCTTTCCAGAGAACTTGGCCGGGATCCAGATCCACGCTGGAGATCGGGATGGGCGAACATTGGCAGGCCAGTTCGATGTTACCCACGCCCATCACCGAGATATCCTCCGGCACCCGCCAGCCTGCTTCCAGACAGGTTTCGATGGTCTCGGCAGCCATCTGATCATCCAGGGTGAAGAGTGCCAGTGGCTTGGGCAGACGGCGCAATTGATGCGCCAGCCAGCGGGAGCGATTGGGTAGATCCTGACGCAGTTCGGGGATGGTTGTGTAGTTCAAGAGATGACAGCGATGGCCCGCCGCTTCCACCGTTTCGCGATAGCCTTGCTGACGTTCCTGCGCTGTGGTTAGCAGCGAGTTGCCAAACCAAGCGAACTGCTGGTGGCCGCGTTGCAGGAAATGCGTTGCCGCCAGACGGCCGGCCATGGCGTTGTCCCCGGTTACCATCGGAGCCTGAATGCCGGGATTGTTCCGGCCGATGATTACGGTTGGTTGCTGCGGAGCTTGACGCCGAGTGAACTCGCTCAGGTCTTTTCGAAATGTCTGGCCGACAATCATGCCGTCGCCATGCCAGCCACGCGGGATCGTGCCGGTGAAGAAAGAGCGGGTTTCCACGTGCCAGCCGGCGGCAACGGCGTAGCGGCTGATGGAACGCAGCCATCGCGGGTCACTCCAGCCGAGGATCAAGAGCACTTTGCGCTTCGATTTCACGAATGCACAAAGTGTCCGGTCTGTTGCGAACAATGTCAATGGCCGCAGCCGGGCTTCTTGTGTCACTATTTGGGTCGGCCGCCATCCAGACGCGGGCAGACTTCCCGCGGAAGGTCGCGGGCACGAGTGATTGAGAAATGCCAGCGAAGATCCATGAAGTAAGAACTTATAGAACAACCCAGAGCAATACTCGCTGCCTGCCGCATCCTCTGATCACCGAGCGCAGCGGGGTTACCCTTGAGGGAATCGAAAACCACCGGAAGCAAGAAAACGAAACGAAAATCAAAGAGTCAACACCATGAAACCAACCACCGAAGGAGTCGCCATGACTGAAACCAGACAAAACACCGAACCACAACCCTCAACAAGGTTCCGCAAAACCGTTACCGGAGGTTCCCTTATGAACAAGAAGTCATCACCAAGAATCGGCCGCCGCCAATTTCTCAAGACCACTGCCGTTGTCGGAGCCGGATGGCTCCTTCTGCCGAGCGGCGCCCGCGCGGGCAGGAACGCCCCCGGCAACAAACTCAACATCGCGCTGATCGGTGTCTGGGGCCGCGCCGTGCAGCACTACGACTCGCTGAGTGACGAGAACGTCGTGGCGCTCTGCGACGTGAACGAGAATCGCTTCCCGGACGCCCTCAAGCGATTCCCCAATGCCAAGACCTACGTGGACTGGCGGAAGTGTCTCGATGATCACAAGGCTCTCGACCTCGACGCCGTCGTTTGCTGCACGCCCGATCACCACCATGCGTTCATCGCCAACTGGGCGCTGAACCGCGACCTGCACTGCTACATGGAGAAGCCGCTGGCCATCAGCGTCGAGGAGGCGCGCACCGTGCGGGCGAACTGGCTGACGAAGAAGGGCAAACTCGCCACGCAGGTCGGCATGCAGCGTCACGCGATGCAGAACTTCAACCGCGTGCGCGAACTGATCCGCGACGGTGCCATCGGCGAGTTGCAGGCGGCCTACGCGTGGGGCAACCGCCAGTTCCGCCGCGACGGCTACCTGCCTGCGGAGGGTCGGCCGCCGGAGGGGTTACACTACGATCTCTGGCTTGGCCCGTCGCCATTCCACCCCTACAACCCCGGCTATTTCTCCGGCCACAGGGACTTCGGCTGCAGGCCGGGCTCGAATTGTTTGCAGTGGAACATGTATTGGGATTTCGGCGCCGGCCAGATCGGCGACATGGGCAGCCACACGATGGACCTGCTCTGGAACGCGATTGATGCCACCTTGCCAACCTCCGCGGAAGCGAAGGGCGAGAAGTTCAATCCCGACGTCACGCCGGTGGAATGCGAGTCGCACTTCGAGCATCCCGCCAACGACTGGCGCGGCCCCATCCGCGTGAGTTGGTATCAGGGCGGCGCCATGCCCCGGCCGCCCAAGCCGTATGTGGACCTCAACAAGATAGACCACGGCGCGATGTTCAAAGGCTCGAAAGGTTTTGTCATTGCCGACTTCCAATCTCGAATCCTGCTGCCGTTCGGCGACACCGCGGACCTGACTTACTACAAACCGCGGACGAAAGACACGGCGCTGCCGCCGCTGGGCCACTTCCAGCGCCAGTGGCTGGACGCCTGCAAGAACCCCAGCCTCAAGACGGCCTGTGACTTCGAATACAGCGGCAACATGATCGAGCAATTGCTGCTCGGCTTGGTTGCCTACCGCGCCGGCAAGAAACTCCAGTATGACGGTGCCACCGGCAAGGTCACCAACTGTTCCGAAGCGAACGCGCTGTTGAGCCGGAAGTATCGCGACGGCTGGACGCTGAACGGCTGAGAACGCGCCGTTCGACCCGAAAACCAGATGAGCTGAAAATGGAGAATGAACCATGAGAAAAATGCGACGAGTTGTTTTGTGCTGGAGTATCGTTTTGGCGAGCGTGTCGGTGCTCTTGGCGGCCAGTGGCGGCGGCACTGAAGTGCGGGGCGAACCGGGCAGGCTCGTTCTGCGAAGCGAGCGATCAACAATTGTGCTGGATAAGGAATCCAAGGGCGCGATCGTCTCGCTCACCGACAACTCAACGGGACAAGAGTTCATCGCGCGCGATCCGATGTCCT
>DYDC01000276.1 GCA_020718125.1 Methylacidiphilum sp.
GCGTTCATGGCCAATACCTACACGCAGATTTACATCCAGGTCGTCTTTGCCGTCCAAGGCAGGCAAAACCTCATCCGTCTCGAACGCAAAGAGGAGCTTCAGAAATACATCACCGGCATCGTCACGCGTCAGGGGCAAAAACTGCTCGCCGTCAACTGCACGCCCGACCACACGCATCTCCTGCTCGGCTTGAAGCCCGACATGACGCTTTCGGACTTGGTCGGTGACATCAAGACGGGATCCACCAATCACATCAACAAGAACCGCTGGGTCGCGGGCAGGTTCTCGTGGCAGGAAGGGTTCGGCGCGTTTTCCTATGGGCACTCGCAGTTGGACACCGTCATCCGCTACATCCAGAACCAGGAGAAGCATCACGTCCGGCGGACGTTCCGGGAAGAGTATCTGGCGTTTCTGGAGAGGTTCCACGTGCCGCATGATGAGCGATACGTCTTCAAGCCGGTCGAATGATTGTGCCGCTCCTGCGGAGCTTTTCCGTTTGCTGTGGAGGCGTGCTATAAACATGCCGCCCCTGACGGGGGCTTGAATGATTGTCAGCACAGCAAATCGTTATCTCCTCGGCGACGACGCGGCGGCAGCACATCGCCTGCGCGTGTTGGATGAGGTGTATGGCCGCGGCAGCCGCGCGTTGTTGGGACGGGCGATGGCTGAATGTGGGAGGGGCCTCAGCGCCCCGACTGCTGCTGGTGTGGCACCTGGCACCAGAGGTCGGGGCGCTGAGGCCCCTCCCACATTCCAGACGGCTTTGCGTTGCGCGGACATCGGCTGCGGGACGGGGTTGATGGCGTTAGCGATGGCGGAACGCGTCGGCAGCAGCGGAAGCGCCGTTGGCGTTGACCGGGCGGATTTCTTTGTAGAAGAAGGCCGGCGCGTCGCGACGGAGCGTGGTCTTGCGAACGTGGAGTTTGTTTGCAGCGATGCTTACACCTTGGCGCCAGCCGGGGTTTGGAGTCCCGGCTTTAGCCGGCAAACGCACGCGCCGGCTGAAGCCGGGACTCCGAACCTTCTTCAACCGCCTGCTTCATTCGATCTCGTTTATGCGCGCTGCGTGCTGTCGCATCTGGCTGACCCGCTGCGGGCGCTGCGGGCGATGGCGCGGCTGGCGCGGCCGGGCGGCGTTGTGGTGGTCGAGGACATCGATTGCGGCGGCGTGTTCGCGCACCCGGAAGCTCCGGCGTTGATGCGGCATCTCGACCTTTACCAGAAAGTCATCCGTCTTCACGGCGGCGACCCGCTGATGGGCCGCAAGCTGCCACGGCTGTGCCGGCAGATCGGCCTGGGCGATGTGCATTTTGAGATTGTCACGCCGACCGAGCCGCGGGAGCCGGTGAAGCGGCTCTATCCGTTGACGCTGGCGTGCCTGAAGCCCGCGATTGTCGAAGCGAAGCTGGCGACGGTGGACGAGGTGGACACGCTGGTGTTGGAGCTGCACGCGTTCGCCAACGACCCGACCGAAACGATGTCGTCCACGCCGATGGTGCAGGTGTGGGCGAGAACACGTGGGGTGATGGAGTGATGGAGTATGGGAGTGTTGGGGGATTGAAAAATGACTGCCCGACACTCCAGAACCCCAACACTCCATTACCCCAGTCCATTTCCTCGCCAATAAAATGCCTCGCCAACCGTTAATCCCACCGACCGACGTGGAGTCCACGGACGACGCGCTCTTTGAACGGTATCGTGGCGGCGACACGGCGGCGTTTGAGCGGCTGCTGGCGCGGCACCAGTCGGCCCTGTTCGGGTTCCTAGCGCGGCTGGCCGGCGACCGCGCGCTGGCCGAGGATCTGTTCCAGGAAACCTGGCTGCGGGTGGTCCGCGAGGCGGGCCGCTACCGCGCCGAGCAGAAGTTCAACCGCTGGCTTTTCACCATCGCGAACCGGCTGGCGATTGACGCGCTCCGCCGGCGGAAACGCTGGGCCAGCGTCTCGGTGGACGATGAGGAAGCCGCGGTGCAGTTGCCTGACCGCGGGCCGAGCGCGGCGGACGAGACGGCCCGGCGGCAGACGATGGGCCGGATCGAGGCGGCGCTGGCGACGATGCAGCCGGCGCTGCGGCAGGTGTTCCTGCTGCGCGAGAACAGCGGTCTGAGTTTCAAGGAGATCGCCGCGATGACGGGCGCGCCGCTGGGCACGGCGTTGTGGCGGATGAGCGCGGCGTTGAAGCATCTGAGGAAAGAGTTGCAGACGATGGAGTGAACGTGACGTGAATTGCGAACGAGCCAATGAGTTGATGGTGCTGGAGCTTTACGGCGAGGCCGACGCGGCCGGGGCCGCGGAGTTGAAGGCGCATCTGGCCGGCTGTGCCGCGTGCCGGCAGGCGGCGGAGGCGACGCGGGCGGCGCTGGACGAGTTCCGGCGCGAGCCGACACCGAAGCCGTCCCACGAGACGATTCAACAAGTCCTCGACGCCGCGGAGCCTCGCCCCGGCATCTTCGAGTTGCTGCGGCGACTGCGGCCGGTGCTGTTGCAGGCCGCGGCGGTTGTCGTCATCGCGCTGGCGGGGTCGTTCGCGATCAAGTTCTGGCCGCAGAAGCAAGCCGCGCCGGCCGTGGCGGCGACTGCGGCGGCATCCGCGGACAGCGATTCGGCTTGGAGCACGAGCGCCGAGGCGATCGCGGAGCGAATCTGGCAGGCGAAAGCGGGCGGGGGGTTCGGCGCGTCGCTGGATTACCGGATCGCCAGCCTGCACGGCACGCTGACATCGCCGCGCAGCGACTGGTAGCAGTTTCAGGAACACATAAGGAGTAACGACAATGAAGACACACTGGCTGATGATTGCATTGATGAGCACGGGTCTGGCTGTGGCGCAGGAACCGTCCAACCCGTCCGAGGCGAAAGACAAACCGCGCCGTGAGGAGCCGCCTCCGCCGCGGTCCGAGGGTGACCGGCCGGAGGGACGCCGCCCGTTGCCGCCGCGTGAGCGCGATTGGGATCGCGTGGAAGGCCGCCGTCCGTTGCCGCCCCGGGAAGGCGAGCGCGTGGAAGGCCGCCGTCCGTTGCCGCCGCTGGAAGCAGTCCAGGATTTCGATGGCGCGGTGCGTCGCGAGCTGGGACCGCTGGCAGAGGCAGGCAAGGACATTGGCGGCCCGTTGCTCAAGGAGCGGATGGAGATGGCGCGACGGTTGTTCCAAGACCGCCGCTTCGAGGAAGGCCGAGAGGTGTTGCGCGCAACGGGGCGTCAGTTGCGCGAGATGAAAGAGTTGAAGGAACGCGACCCGGAGCGGTTCAAGCTGCAAATGCGGATCGCGGAGATGGACCGCCACGCCGCCGAGTTGGGTCAGAAGGTCCGGCGCGCGACGGAGGAGGACGCGAAGAAGCTGGCCGCGACCGAGTTGAAGGAAGTGCTGAACAAGCTCTTCGACCTCCGGCAGGAGGAGCGCGAGAAGAACGTCCAGCAGATCGAGCGCGACCTGAAGGAACTGCGCGAGTCGCTGGAGCAGCGCAAGGCCAGGCGCGACGAGATCATCCAGCACCGCTTCGACCAGCTCACCGGCAAGGCGGCGATGATGGAATGGTAGGCGGACACGGTTTCGTAACAATCCCATCTCAATTCTGCCATTGACCGGCCAAGGCTCGCGACTATGATGCCGCGGCCAATGGTCGAACCGGTTTCACTCCAGCTTCCTGGCAAGCTCATCGCCGTCGAGAACTCGACGGGTCGGGCAAGTCCACGCAGATACATCTGGTCCAGCGATGGCTGGAACTGGAGGGCTGCAAGGTTTTCTTCACCGCATGGAACTCCTCCGCGCTGGTGAAGAAGGCGACGCAGAAGGGCAAGAAGCGGCTGCTGCTGACGCCGACGACGTTCTGCCTGATCCACAGCGCCGATTTTGCCGACCGCTACGAGCGCCAGATCCTGCCGCTGCTGCGCGCGGGCTGCATCGTGCTCTGCGACCGTTACTACTACACGGCGTTCGCGCGCGACATCACGCGCGGCTGCAACCCGGAATGGGTCCAGAACCTTTACAGTTTCGCCGTGAAGCCGGACATCACGTTCTGGTTCCGCGTGCCGCTGGAGGTGGCGCTGGGCCGCATCCTCGGCGGGCGGCAGAAGCTGAAGCATTTCGAGGCGGGCATGGACATGCGGCTGGCCGACAACGAGCGCGAGAGCTTCGCCAAGTTCCAGGCGCTCATCCACCAGCAA
>DYDC01000277.1 GCA_020718125.1 Methylacidiphilum sp.
CACCGTCTCCAGAAAACGCCCCCGATCCGTGTCGTCCCGGTAAATCGCCCGCCGCTCGTTGCCGCGCGCCGTGACGTGATACCACCCGCCCGCCATCTCCATTCGTAAAGGCCGTGCCATGAGCACGGACAATGCCCCAATCAGCGAGGCAGGTCAGCCAATTGTTAGATGTGGGGATGTGACCCCCAGAACACCCCAGAACACGAACGCGACGTAGGAGAAGTGCAGGACCAGCACCGCGTCGGCCAGGATGGAGTAGAAGCGTGTCATGGCACGACGACGAAGGGCGGTTCGCGCTGAACCGCCCTTCGCAATCTGAACGGATCCCGCCGGGCCGGGCTATTTCCTCGGCAGCGGCACGATGGCTGATTGCAGGCCGAGTTTGGCGCAGACGTAATACGCCGCCGTGCCGACCAGGAAGGCCACCACCGGCGCGGCAGGCATGGTCATGCCGAGGTTCGGCATGATGCCGACGAGGAACCCGATCGCCCACGCGATCCAGCCGGCCGGGTTGAAGCCCGCGCGCGGGCCGGTCCATTTGCCGCCGTTGAGCGCGTAGTCCGCCAGCATCGCGCCGCAGATGGGGCCGAAGGAGGCGCCGATGATGACGAACACCGGGATGACCTTGCCGGCCAGCCCGCTGACGGCGAGGATGATGCTGACGGCCGCGCCGATGCCGACGGAGATGAACGGGTTGACGCCGGGCATCGTGGTCTTGAAGCTGTTGGCGGCGATGAAGCTGGAGAAGCACGCCGGCGGGAACGCCGCCACCGCCAGCAGGAACATGATCCACTTGCCTGCGCCGTCGCCCATCACGATGGGGATGAGGTTGAAGGAGTCGAGAATGAACTCCTTCTTCGTCGCCCCGGCTGCGACCGCCTTGGGGCCGAATTCCGGGGAGCCATAGACACCCGCGACGATGAGCATTGAGAGGCCCGCGGTGAGCACGATGGCGAAAGCGATGCCGATGAGACCGCCCATGTTGACGTCCTTCTTGTCGCGGCTGTTGGCGCCGAAGTCCACGCCCGCCGCGCCCGCCGTGGCGAAGAAGCCGACGACGTAGGTCAGCACCGCGGCGATGACGCCCCACTGGTCGAGGATGCCGGGAGAGGTTGGCTGCAACGTCCGGTGGCTGGCGACGAACTGCGCGGCGCTGAAGCTGGTGAGGCCGGCCTGGGTCTTCACGAACATGACAATCAACACCACCAGCGGGATCAGCGGCAGGAAGCTGGCGACCCTGGCGACATGCTGGATGCCTTTCAACCCGACAAACGCCGCCAGCATGCCCCAGATCACCATGATGACCTGCGCCGGCACGGGGATCATCGCGCTCAACGCGAGCGCGGAGAAATAGATGTTCACGCCCAACCACCCGAACTGCAGGACGCCCATGAGGAAGCCCGGCATGATGAAGCCGCCCTTGGCGCCGAAGGTGGAGGTGCCGACGATGTAGAGCGGCAGGCCGGTCTGCATGCCGAACAGGCCGGGGATCAGATAGAACAGCGCGTGGCAGACCAGCGCCGAGACCACCAGGCCGAGCAGCGCCACACCGGCGCCTTGCGCGAGCGTGCCGCCGAGGAAGCCCTGTTGCGTCGTGGTCGCGCCCTGCCAGAACACGAACCACAGGAAGATGCCCGCGTAGGTCGGGGCGGTGTTCTTATACCACGGCGCGCGATTGGACACCGGGTTCGGAGTGGCACTCGTGATGTAGGATGGAAGCGGGCTGGCTTGGTTGCTCATAAAACTCCTCTCATAAGACTCCTCGTCGCTGGTTCGGGTTGAAACGACCGGAACTGGGTTTCACGACACCGCATAACCGCAAATAGTCCTTGCCGCAGCCCAAGAGTCAACGGCAAAGTTGCGCCAGGCGCAGCCGCGCAACGCCACCGAGATGGTCCTCATCTTCAACGGCCTGCGCGACCCCATCACGGTGCAGGACGTGGACGGCCCACTCAGCCAGAATCCGCGCAAGATCAAGTTCCCGGAAATCGCCGACAAGGAGGTGACGATGGCCGGCAGTGGCGGGCGGCTCGGCGGCCCGCTCTTCGACCCGTGGGGCGCGCCTTACGGCTACTGCTTCGACAACGGAACCGGTGGCGAGTATTTCCAGGCCGCAGGCTGGCCCCAAGCCTCCGTGCCGTGGCGGGATGAAGCCGGCTACGACCACCTGCTGCCCACGCCGTTCCCCGCAGGCGGTGGTCCAAACCGGATAGACGCCGAGTGCCCGTTCTTCTCGAACGGCCCCGACACGCGCACCGGCACCGGACCCTCGAAGCCAAAATCCGCATCCAGCCCCCCCTGCCTGCGAGGACGACGTGCGAAGCTGGCAGTGAGAATTGCGCGCACGCGGGCTTGCGCTGGGCGCAACTTCCGGTAAGATCAGCGCCAACCTACAACCACGAGGAAACCATGCGCCAGTATCTCGTCTTTTCCGCCGTCGGCCACGACAAGCCCGGCATCGTTGAAACCATCTCGAAGTTCGTTCTGCAGTTCGACTGCAACATCGAGGACAGCCGCATGGCCGTCCTCGGCGGCGAGTTTGCGCTCATCGTGCTCATCTCCGGCGAGCCGGAGAAAATCGCCGCGTTGCAGGACGCGGAGGCGGAGTTTGGCCAGCACACCAAACTGACCATCGTCACCAAGACCACGTCGCCGCCCGCCGACCGCGTTGCAAAAGGCTATCGCCGCTACAGCGTCCACGCTGTCGGCCTCGACCACGAGGGCATCGTCCACCAGATCACCCAGGCGCTGGCCGCGCTCGGCGTCAACATCGAGGCGTTGGAGAGCACCGCCGCCAGCGCGCCCGTCACCGGCGCGCCGCAGTTCATCCTCGACCTGAAAATCGAAGCGCCGCCAAGCCTCAGCGAGCCGCAGTTGCGCGAGAAACTCACCGCCGCGTGCGAGGCGGTGAACGTGGACGCAGAGATCAAGCCGGCGTGATGGGCGGACGGCGCGGCGCTGGCGGCGGAAACCTCCGCGTGGACGTTGCCTCAGGAAGAAACGGGCATCTCCAACGGCGCCTGCATCCACGTGTTCATCGCCGGCGCGGTTTCGGCGAAAACAGCCGAGACGGCCTGCGCCAGTTCGTGGCCGCTCATTGACCTGACTTCCTTCTCCGGGAACGGATAGTAGAACTGAAAGCCGACCCAATCGCGCGGACCGACGCGCCGCAGCGCGGCGCGAAGCTGCGCCGCGGTCCGGAAGTTTTTTGCGTTGAAGCTCTCCATCCGTTCCCAGTCGCCGATGCGCGCGACGAAGTCGTCGTGGCGGATCAGCCGCGTCAGTTCGCGCTCCAGCGCGCTGCCCGCGCGCAGGCCGGCGGCGAAGCGGTGCCAGTCCCAGTCGGGCTTCAGCACGCAGCCGGGAAACTCCTCCGGCCCTTCCGCCGGGCCGCGCTCGACTTGCGCGCCGGCCTTGAAGACGCGTTCCTCCTGGTCCACGGAGATGAAGAACTTCGCGCAACTCCAGTTCACATCGTGGCTGACCGGCTTCGCGTCGCGGTTCTTGCGCGGCACCCAACAAATCCATTGCCAGAACACGCCGCGGCCCCAACGGTCGCAGGTGAACGGCTGGCGATGGCGGCTTTCGAGGTGGTATTTGAAAATCTGCGTGATGCGCTCGTGCGGTTCGAGATTGCCCACCCGGATGCCGCGTTCGAAATCAATCCACTCGCCCCGGAACGCCGCGCCGGTGGGCAACTCCCCCGCCCCGGGCGCCCCTCGCGATAGCGGCAGCCAAGTCTTGATGGAAGTGCGCTTGGTCATGGCGGCGGCGAGGAAACGGCCGCGCGGCTCACAGGTCAACCTCGTGGGCGATGTCGAGAAACTCCTGCTTGTTGATCTCCTCAAGCTGCTTGCCGCGGTGCTTGAGCTTCTCGTTGAACTTGATGGCCTTCTCGGTCATCCGTTCATGGGTTTCCCGCGAGCCGTCGAGGAGGACGAAATTCTCACCCTGCGTGACGCGCTTGTGGCCGTCCTTGTTGTCGAGACCCAGGCCGAGCAGGAGGGCCTTCTTGCGTTTGTTGTTGTTCTTCGGCGCCATCGCTATCGCGAGGCTACTCAAAACCTTTTGGGGGCGCAAGAGAAGCCCGATTGCCGCCCAAACTCCCCCTTTCCATCCGCCCTCATCTGTGCTCATCTGTGGATGCAA
>DYDC01000278.1 GCA_020718125.1 Methylacidiphilum sp.
CCTCGGCGATCCTTTGTTCGCGGCGGTGCCAGAACAGGACGATCGGGCTGGCGATGAAGACCGAACTGTAGGTGCCGGTCAAGATGCCGACGATGAAGCAGAAGGCGAAGTCTTGGATGGAGCCGGTGCCGAAGATGAAGAGGATGATGGTCGCGCCGAGGGTCGTGGTGCCGGTCAGCATCGTGCGCGCGAGGGTCTCGTTGATGGCCTTGTTCATCAGGCTCTTGTAAGTGTGCTGGCCGAGATGGCCGAGCTTGAGATCCTCGCGGATGCGGTCATAGACGACGATGGTGTCGTTGATGGAGTAACCGATGATGGTCAGCAGCGCCGCGACGATGGGGGCGGAGAATTCGCGCCCGCTCAAGCAATACCAGCCCAGCGTCATGAGGATGTCGTGGATGGTGGAGACCAGCGCGCCGACGGCAAACGGGAACTCGAACCGGAACGTCACGTAAAGCGTGATCATGATCAGGCCCCAGAAGATGGCCCAGCCGGCGCCCTTGAGCAGTTCCAAGCCGACGGTGGGGCCGACGCGCTCGATGCCGACGCGTTTGAACTGCGCATCGGGGAACGACTTTTGCAGCGCGGCCTCGACCTTCTGGGCTTCCTCGTAGCCGACCTTGATCTCGACGAACTCGCGGCCGGAGCCGACGTCCTTCTGGTATTGGATGAGGCTCTCGCGCAGGCCGGTGTCGGTGATGGCCTTGTCGAGTTTGTCCACGTCCACCCGCTGGGCGAAGGTCATGGTGATCGCGTCGCCGCCGGCGAAATCCACGCCATAAACCTCGCCGCTGAGGTGGAGGCCGCCACGGTTGACAAAGTTGACCATGCCAGCCGCGATAAGCAGCCAAGAGGCGACGAACGCCCACTTGGCCAGCCGCATGAAGTCAAACTTGGTGGCCGGGACCCAGTGCATCATGCCGATCTTCTTGAGCCAGCCGCGGCTGTGCAGGAACTCGAAGATGAGCCGCGTGCCGATGACGGCGGTGAAGATGTTGGCCGCGATGCCGATGGTCAGGGTCAGGCCGAACCCCTTGACGGAGCCGGCGCCGAGCATCATGAGGATGATGGCGGAAAGGATGGTGGTGGTGTTGGAGTCAAGAATCGCGCTCCAAGCCTTGCTGAAGCCGGCATCGATCACGGCGCGCATAGACTTGCCGGCGCGCAGTTCCTCGCGGAATCGTTCGTAGATGAGGACGTTGGCGTCCACGGCCATGCCGATGGTCAACACGATGCCGGCGATGCCGGGCATGGTCAGCGTCGAGCCGAGCGTGGCCATCACGCCGAACAGGATGATCATGTTCAACAGCATCGCGATGTTGGCGATCGCGCCCGCGCGCCAGTAATACATGAGCATGAACACGACGACGAAGCCTGCGCCGATGATCGAGGCCCGGACGCCGCTCTCGATGTTGTTGCGGCCGAGCGACGGGTCCACGCCGCGCTCCTCGATGATTTTCGCCGGCGCTTCGAGCGGGTTCTCGAGCGTGTTGGCGAGCGTGTAGGCTTCCTTGAGGTCGAACTGGCCCTCGATGATGCCGTTGCCGTAGATGGCCGAGCGGATGACGGGCGCGCTTTTGACCTCGCCGTCCAGCACGATGGCGAGACGGCGGCCGATGTTGGCCTTGGTGATGGCGCCGAAGAGATTGCCGCCCTCGCTGTCGAACTGGAACGCGATCTGGGGCGCGCCGGTCATCTGGTCGCCGATCACGCTGGCGCGGGTCAGGTAACGACCGGTGAGCGGCTTCGCCGGCGGGCCGGCGGGGCGCTTGGTGACGAGCAGTTTCTCGGTGTAGGGCTGGCCTTCGCGGGTCTCGGTGAGTTCCTTGAACTCGTAGCCGGGCGGGATCTCGTTGCGCTGGATAAGCTCCTCCATCTGCGGGTCGCCGTCGCGCTCCGGTTGATAGACGAGTTTGAATTCGAGATAGGCCGTCTTTTGGATGATAGTGCGCGCGTTCTGCTTGTCGGCCTCGGTCAGGCCGGGGAGCTGGATGAGGATGCGTTTCTCGCCGACTGGCTGGATGACCGGCTCGGCGACGCCGAACTTGTCCACGCGTTTGCGGAAGACCTCGATGGATTGCGTCACGGCCTCCTCGCGCCGGAACTCGTCGAGCTTGGTCACGTCCAGTTCGACCAGGAACGACGTGCCGCCCTTGAGGTCGAGGCCGAGGCGGACCTTGCCGGCGTTGAGCTTCTGGACGCGGGTGAGGATGTCGAGGTTGGGCTTCTTGGAATCCTTGGGGAAGAACCCGGGGTAATACTTGCACAAGTCAACCTGTTGCTCCTCGACGGCGTCGCGGATGTTGCCGTAGGTGCGGTCGGGGACGGCAGCCTGTTTCTTCTGGATGGCAACCACGAGTTTGGCAAACGCCTCGTCCTTCTGTGTGGCGGTGCGCTGGAAGGTGGCCAGCAGGTCCTGGTCTTGCGGCGGCCACAACGCGCTGAAGGAGAGGGCGACGATGGCCAGCAGGAGGATGGAACGTCCCAAAAGCTTGTTTTCCATGGTCGGCTAGTTCTTGGAAGGGGTGGAGTCGCCCTCGCCACGCTGCGTGACGGTCTGCACGGCGCTGCGGAGCATTTCGATCTTGGCGTTGTCGGCGATGCGGACGATGACGGTCTTCTCCTTGACGTTGGTGACGGTGCCGAGGATGCCGCCGCTGGTGATGATCTTGTCGCCGCTCCGGAGCGACTCGATGAGCTTCTGCGTCTCCTTGCGGCGCTTCTGCTCGGGGCGGATGAGCATGAAGTAGAACACCACGAAGATGAGCACGATGGGCATCATTGTGGACATCGCCTGCGCCCACGCGGGCTGGTTGGGATTGGGCGGCTGGCCCATCGCCAGGATCGGAGCTATGAAATTCGCTGTCACGTCGTCTTCCCTTCTGGGTTGTTCACTCTGTAATTCGCCACGAACTCGCGGCGGAAACTCTCAAACGACCCGTCCGCAATCGCGGCCCGGATGTCGCGCATCAGTTGCAGGTAAACGTGCAGGTTGTGCCACGTCAGCAACCGCAGGCCGAGGATCTCCTCGGCGTTGAACAGGTGCCGCACGTAGGCCCGCGAGTAGTTCCGGCAGCAGTAGCAACCGCAACCTTCCTCGACCGGCCGGGGATCGTCCTTCCACGCCGCCAAGCGCGCGCTCTGCGTGCCGCGCCGCGTGAACGCCGTGCCGTTGCGCCCGACCCGTGTCGGCAGCGCGCAATCGAACATGTCCACGCCCCGCGCGACCAGTTCCACAAGCTGCCGCGGCGTCCCGACGCCCATCACGTAACGGGCCTGAGTTGCCGGCAGCAACGGAGCGGTTTCCTCGGCGATCCGGAACAATTCCTCGTCCGGCTCGCCGACGCTCAGGCCGCCGATGGCGCAGCCGTCGAAGCCGATCCGCACCAACTCCTCAGCGCAGCGCCGGCGCAAATCACCATAGACGCCGCCCTGCACGATGCCAAAGAGCTTGCCGCGGAAGCCGGTTTTCGCCGCTTCTTCCTTGCAGCGAGCCGCCCACGCTAGAGAACGCTCCACGGCTTTGCAAGCGGTTTCTCGGTCGCACGGGTAGTGCGGGCACTCGTCCAAAACCATCGCGATATCCGGGCCGAGCGCGTGCTGGATGGCAACGACTTCGCGCGGGCCGAGGAAGCACGCCGCGCCGTCTATATGGCTCTGGAAATGGACGCCCTCGTCGGTCAGCTTGCGCAGCTTCGCCAGCGAGAACACCTGAAACCCGCCGCTGTCGGTCAGGATCGGCCCGTCCCAGCCCATGAACCGATGCAGCCCGCCCGCGCCACGGATGATTTCGATGCCGGGACGCAGGTTCAGGTGATAGGTGTTCGACAGCAGGATCTGCGCGCCCAGTTCCCGCATCTCATGCGGCGTCATGCACTTCACCGTCCCTTGCGTGCCGACCGCCATGAAACACGGCGTGTCCACGACGCCGTGAGCCAGCGTCAGCCGGCCACGGCGTGCGGCGGAACTGACATCGGTTTGTAGAAGCTGAAACATTGCAAACAAGTTTGGTTGAGAAACGCGGAACGCTAACACGACTCGAAATTTGTTGTCGAGCGTGGGGCCGCATAGTGTCGGAACTCCATCACGGCGGATTCATCTGGTTTTGGGAATGGCGTGGCGTGGCGCGGCCGGGGGAGAC
>DYDC01000279.1:0-227 GCA_020718125.1 Methylacidiphilum sp.
GGGCTATTCTCGACCGTCCCTTTCGGGACTTGGTGCGTGTGTCAAGTTGCGCCCCCTGCTGCCCACGCGTTTTCACACTTCAACGCTTCACGCTCTACGCCGCCTACACGCCAAGGCCCAAGAGAAGACGCAAGAACTGATCTGACGTCAGGATCCGTGCTTGATTCGTTCTCTCAACCTCTCACGCTCGCGGCGATGCGGGACAGGTCGTCGAAGATCGGGCCGCT
>DYDC01000279.1:241-4135 GCA_020718125.1 Methylacidiphilum sp.
CGTGGAACCCCTCCGCCACGACGCGCGTCCAGCCATGCACGAAGTAAATCCAGCCGTCCTCGACTTGCAGATGACGGGCCTGCTGTTGCGCGCGCGCCTGTCGCAGGAAGAGGAGGTCGCCGCGGTAGTTGAACTCCCAGACGATGCCGTCCTTCGGGAACCGCGCCGCGTCGGTCAACGGCGAGCCGGGCGCGTCCTTGCCGAGGCCGGTCGCGTTGATCACCAACGAACCGGGTTTGAGCCGTTCTAAAATCGCATCGCTTGTGGCTGCCGATGGAACCCCATGATTTTGCCCAACATGATTTTGCCCTCCGCCAGCCAGACTTGGCAAAATCATGGGCGTGTGGAGATATTCCACCGGCACCGTCGCGCCGAACCGCTGGTGGATGTGCCGCATCTCCTCCAGTCGCGGCGTGCTGCGGTTGGCCACGAGGATGCGGCTGGGGCGGTTCGCGCCGCGCTCCGGGCGCATGAGATACCACGTGATGGCGATGGCCGAGCCGCCCGCGCCGAGCACGAGCGCCTCCGCGCCCGTCCGCCGCCAATGGTCGCGCGGCAAGAAAGCCTCCAGCGCCAGCCCGCTCGTAATCGGGTCCTTCGCGTGGCCGGCGAGCCGCGCGCCGCGCTTGGAGATCGAACTGATCTCGCCCATGACATCGGCCAGCTCGTCCAGGTCGTCGAATTGGTCGCGGCACGCTTTCAGCAGATCAATCTTGTGCGTCGTCACCAGCGCGCCGAGCGAGAGCGGGTCGCGCCTGATGAAATCCACCGCCTCGCGATAGAGGGCCGGCTCGTCGTGCGGCTTGAAATCAATCCCCTTCAACTGGCAATCGCCGAGCTTCAGATAGCGCGCCCACTCCGGGAACACGCGCATGATGGACGACTTCGCCGTGGTCACGCCGATGAAATACATCGTCGGCTTGTCGGCGGGGGTGTAAATGCGGTTGCTCATGCTTCACTCCAACGGTTCATCGCGTCGAGCAGGCGCTCGTAACGCGCCAGCCGCTTCGCATAGTGGCCGGCGAGCGCGCGGTCGGGCGCGGTGGCCTTGCCCATCCTGATCCATGCGCGCGCGGTTCGGTCGAGGTCGTCGAACATCCCGACGCCCAGTCCCGCCACCAACGCCGCGCCCATCGGCGCGCCCTCGCCGCCGGCGATCTGCACTACTCGCACGCCCAGCGCGTCGGCCTTGATCCGGCTCCAGAGCGCGCTCTTCTCGCCACCGCCGGTGATGCGGACTTCGCGCAGCCGCAACGCCGGGTTCAGTTCGCGCAGCACGTCGCGGTAGATCGCATACTCCAACGCCACCGCCTCCAGCATCGCCAGATACAAGTCTGCCGCCGAGTGGCTCCAGCGCAGCCCGGCCCACACGCCGCCCAGCCGCGGCCAACTCGGCGAGACACGCCCGCCGAGGTGCGGCACGAACATCGGCGCGTCCTCCGTCGGCGCGAGCCGCGCGGCGAGCCGGTTCAACTCGTCGAAGCTCAGCCGGCCGCCCGCGATCTCTTTGCGGAACCATTCGAGGTTCAGACCGCCGCCGTTAATGTAGGCGTAGGGATGCCACAAGCCCGGCGTCGCCGCCTGGCCGTAACCAAGTGTCTGCCTGCGCGTGTCGGCCACGAACCGCCGCGTCGTCGCCGCGAACACCGACGCGGTGCCGGCCACGTCCACACAGATGCCTTCGCGCGTCGCGCCGCACGCCAGAAACGACGCCGCCGTGTCGCCGCAGCCCGCCACCACCGGCACGCCCGCGCGCAGTCCGCAACGCGCCGCCATCGCCCCGCAGAGCGCGCCGGCCACATCGTGCGGGGCGACGATGCGCGGCAGCTTCGCCGGATCGAGCCGGAACGTTTTGCACAAGCCGGCGTCCCACTGGCCGCGCCGGTTGTCGGCAAAACCGCTGAAGTGCAGGTAGCTCCGGTCAATGAACGCCGCCGAGCCATCCAACCCGCAGAGCCGCGTCACCGCGTAGCCGCCCGGTTGGACGAACGCGCGCACGTTGCGAAACACCGCTGGACGCTCGTGCATCCACCACAAAACCTTCGGCCCGTGATTGAAGCTCGGCGGCCCGCCGGTCTTGCGGATGATCTCCGCGCCCGCCGCGCGCCGCATCCGCTCGATGTAAGGCGCGCAGCGCGTGTCGAGCCACGAGTCATAAGGCGTCACGTTGCGCCCGTCCTTGCCGACGCCGATCACGCCGGCCATCTGCCCGTCAATTCCAATGCCCGCCACCGCCCGCGCCTCGATGCGCGCCGCGCGCACGCACTCGCGGATCGCGTCGCAGACCGACGCGACCTGCCGCTCCGGGTCTTCCTCGACCACGCCCGGCGCGGGCCGATGCAGCGACGATGGACGGAACGCGCGCGCCAGGCAGCCGCCGTTCTCCGCGAACAACGCCGCCTTCGTCCCCTGCGTGCCGATGTCAACGCCGATGAGCAGTTTCATTTGGATGCGATTGGAAGTGCCGTTGACCCGCGCCGAAGGCGCGGAAGTATGCCAGCCCAGGGCAAGCGAGTCCGCGAGCGCCGCCCTGGGAAAACAACAAGCAATCCTGTGCGCCCTGAAAGGGCGCAAACAAACCTCGCTGGCGGCGGCGTGTCTTTTACTCGCGCCCCTACAGGGCGCGTTGCTTTTCTTTCTCCTAACCCAGGGCGGCGCTCGCGGACTCGCTTGCCCTGGGCTGATTTACTGTTGCCCCTTCGGGGCAGGGAAACAACGACTGACATCTCTGATCGCAGCCCTTTCATCTGGCCGCCTCCGCCACGAGCACGACTTTCATCCGCTTGCCCGACAACGCCGCCGCGTAAGCCTCCTCCACGCGGCTCAGCGGAAACACATCCGACACGACCGCCGCGACGTTGATCTTGCGCTCCGCGATGAGCCGCAACGCCGTCGCGTAATCGCTCGCGCAGCCGCCGGTCATGCCGGTGACGACGAGGTTCTTGTAATGAATCGGGTTCGTATCGAGCGGCACGCCCGCCGCTCCCTTCGGCCAGCCAGCGAACAGGCACAGCCGGCCGAACGGCGCGAGGATGCCCAGCGCCTCTTGCTGCAACTGCGGCACCGGCACCGCGCAAATCACCACGTCCACGCCGCGACCGCGCGTGTGCTCCGCCACCCATTGCGGCACAGGCTGGCGCTTTGAGTTGATCGTCGCCGTCGCCCCGATCTGCTCCGCCAACTTCAGCCGCGCATCGTCAATGTCCACCGCGATCACTTCCGCCGCGCCCGACACAGCCGCGAGCATCATGTTCAGCAGCCCCATCGGCCCCGCGCCATAGACGACCACTCGGTCGCCGCTCGCGACGCGGGCGTTACGGATGCCGTTGACCGCGCAGCTCAGCGGTTCGGCCAGCGCGCCGTCCTGCGGCTGGATTCCCGCCGGTAACGGCGTCACCAAATTCTGCGCCAAGGCCGCCGCCGGAATCCGCACCAGTTCCGTGTGCGAGCCGTCGCGGTCAATGCCGAACGCCGAGTAATCGGGACACATGTTGCCCAGCCCGCGCGCGCACATCTCGCAATGGCCGCAGCCCATGTTCGGCGCGACGCCCACGCGCTGCCCGGCCCGCCAGCCCGCGACGCGCGCGCCAGCCCGCTCGATGACGCCGACAAACTCGTGGCCGAGGATGATCGTCTGGCCGTCGCGCAGTTTGCGATGGCCGTGGTGGACGATCTTCACGTCAGTGCCGCAAATCGCCGTGCCCTCGACGCGCACCAGCAACTCGTCGTCGCCAATCACCGGTGCCGGCGCGTCGCCGAAGCGCAACCCTTTTCCCTGCGTGTAAAGCGCGGCAATCATGGCATCAGAAGCATGGCGGTGTCCGTAACCCAAACCGCAGCGCCCCCATGATTTTGCCCAACATGATTTTGCCCTCCGCCTGCGTTGTTGCCATG
>DYDC01000011.1 GCA_020718125.1 Methylacidiphilum sp.
GCTTCTACGACTTCAACCACCTCCAGCGCCGCCTCATCGCCGCGCTCGCCGCGCGTTTTGACCTCCAAGTCTTCGTGCCGTGGCGCAATGAACCTGCCTTCGCCTTTGCCGAGCCGACCGTCGAGTGGCTCGAAAGCCTGCTCAAGACCAAGCGCCCCGCCATTCCGCAATCTGCAATCCGCAATCCGCAATTGTCCGTCGTCTCCGCTCCCGGCGAGGCGCGCGAGTGCCGCGAAATCTTCCGCGAAGCGTTTGCATTCGCGCGCGAGAAGGCCGCCCGGCCACTGCACGAAGTCGCCGTGCTGGCCCGCGGCGACGAGCCTTACGGGCCGCTCCTGCACGACCTCGCCGCCGCCCGCAAATGGCCGCTGCACCTCGCGATGGGCCGCCGCGCGCTGGACGCCATCGAGCCGCGTCTCCTGCTGCTCCTGCTCGACATCGCCGCCAGCGACTTCGCGCGCTCGAAGGTCATCGAGTTCGCCACCCTCTCGTTGCAGACCTCCTCGCAAGCTGCCGCCTGGGACCGGCTCAGCGCCGAACTGGGCATCGTCCGGGGCGACAAGGTCTGGGACAGCCGCGTCCGGGCGCGCGTGAAACACCTTCAGACAGATCAGTCCAGGGCGGATGAATCAAAGCGGGCCGCCATCGCGCGCGAACTGGCCGCGGCCCGCGAGCTGGCGGCGTTCATCGGGACATTGACGCGCGCGGCGGGCCGCTTGCCGCCGGAGGGCAAATGGTCGGAGTTCACCGAGGCGATGGCCCTCGCGGCGAAGGACCTGATGCCGGCGGCGGAAGCCTGCGACGCGGTGCTGGCCCGGGTGCGCGCGCTCGACGCGTTGGACGACTACCAGCCGTCGGTGACGCGCGAGGAGTTCGCCCGGTTCGCGCGGAAGACACTCGAAGCCGACACGCGGCCCGAAGGCGCGTTTCAGGCGGGCGGGCCGTTCGTCGGCGGCATCATGGCCGCGCGCGGCGTGAGTTGGCCGATGGTCATCGTGCCGGGACTCGTCGAGAAAAGCTGGCCGCGTCAGCCTCGTGAAGACCCGGTCTTGCTCGACGACGAGCGGCGCGAGTTGAACAAGCGCCTCCCGTCCGAGGACAAGCTGGACCGGCTCGACCAGAAAGTTGCCCGTGGCCGCGACGAGGAACGGCTGCTGTTCCGGCTCGCCTGCGACGCGGCGCGCGAACGGCTTGTCATCACCTACCCGCGGATCGAGCCGGCCACCGGCCGTCCGCGCGTGCCGTCGGTGTTGTTGCTGGATACGCTGGGCGCTGCGAATTTCGCCCTGTTGGAGAAGGACCGTCGCGTCCGGAAGGCGCCTCTCACTCCGCTGGCGCCGGAGACAGGCGAAGCGCTCGACTTGGGCGAAGTGGATCATCGTTTGCTGGGCAAAGCGGGCGGCATCGAAGGCGTCACGCCGCTGCTCGACGCGATGTCGCCGACGCTCGTGCCCGGTTTGACGCTGGAGCAGACGCGCTGGGGCGGCGGCAACCGCTGGACGGCCTACGACGGTTGCTTGGCGCGGCCGGAGTCGCTCGAAGTGTTGCGCCGGCTGTTCGATCCCGCGAAGCATCGCTGGGCCATCTCGCGGCTGGAGACTTACGCCCGCAGCCCGTTCAGCTTTTTCCTCCGCGAAGTGCTCGGCATCGAGGAGGTCGAGGAACCGGAGGACGCGGAGAGCATCAGCGCGGTGGATTTCGGCCGGCTCTTCCACGAACTGCTGAGCAACATCGTCCAGCGCTTCCAGATGGGGAACCTGCTGCCGCTCGACCCGGCGCGCAGCGTCGAGAACGAGGTGGTGATGGAGGAGGAGGCGGCGGGCGTGTTTGTGGAGTTCGCATCGCGCGGCGTCACCGGCTATCCGCTCGTCTGGCGCGTGAAACAGGAGAAGATCCGTGCCGACCTGCGGCGATGGTTGCGGTTCGAATACAGCCATGCAGCCAACGGGTTTAGTCCTGCGGCCACCGAATGGGCGTTCGGCCGCGGCCCGGACACGCCGCCGGCGCGGATCAAGCTCGACGAAACAACGACGCTGCTGGTCGCCGGCCAGATTGACCGCGTGGACCGCGGACCCAACGACGAGATGTTCGTTCTCGATTACAAGACGGGCAAGCCAGACAAATACCGCGACGCCAGCTTCTGCCGCGCCCGCGCATTGCAGATTCCGGTTTACATGCTGGCGACTGCGCAATTGAGCGGCAAGACGTGTGGCTGGGGCTTCTACTTCTTCGCCACCCAGCGCGGCGGCTTTGAGAGAAGTGGATGGGTGCGTGAAGAACTCGACGCGTCCGAGCCGCGGCTGCGCGAGATTCTTGGGAGCCTCGTCCGCAGCATCCTCGCCGGCAAGTTTTTCGTCACCCCCGACGGCGCCGACGCGGCCGGCACGGCGATGACGAAGGCGGCGGTCGAGACGCTCTGGGATCTGCGCCAGGACGACGAGTTCATCCGCGACTATCGCAACGCCACCGCCGCCGACAAGGAGCTTGCGAAGGACGCGAAGGAGGCGGCCGATGAGTAAACCACGCGCGCCCAAGCTGCCCGACGCCGCCGACCGCGAGCAGATCGAGACGTCGCTTGACCGCAACGTGCTCGTGGAAGCCGCCGCCGGCACCGGCAAGACGACGTTGATGGTGAAGCGCATCCTGAACCTGGTGCAACGCGGCCAACGGCTGGGCAAGATTGCCGCGATCACGTTCACCGAGAAAGCCGCGGGCGAACTCAAGGTCAGGCTGCGGGAGGGCATCGAGAAGGAGATCGCGAAGGGCAACCTCGACAAGGAGGCGCTGCGGGAACTGGAGCTGGCTCAATGCTGCACCATCCACAGTTTCTGTGCCGCGATCCTGCACGAGCGCCCCGTGGAGGCCGGCGTGGACCCGGCGTTCCAGGTCGCCGACGCGATGCAGGCGGGGCTGTTGCAGGAAGAGGTCTGGCAGGATTGGATCGAGCGGCAGATGGCCGAGGCCGACAGCGCCGAAGGCAGCTTGTTGGCGCGCGCGCTCTATCTCGACATCGAGCCGTCCTCGCTGCGCGAACTGGCGCAGAACGTCGTCGCGGAGCGCGGGCGGTTGCAGTGGGAGAACCTGCCACCATGCCGGGCCACCGCCGACATCCTGCGCGAGGCGGGACCGATCGTCGAGCGGCTCGTGCGGTTGGCGCCGTCCTGCGGCGACATCGAGAGGGATTCCATGGCGCGGCGCATCGGGCCGCTGCTCCAACTCGCGCCGGAGTGGTCGGCGCTGACGCCGTGCGAGCGGGAACACGTGATGTTGCGCGCCGTGCAGGCGCCGCCGGAGAGCGGCAATTTCAACAAGGTCGGCTTCAAGAAAT
The DNA here is from genome assembly GCA_020718125.1 of Methylacidiphilum sp. GTDB lineage: Bacteria > Verrucomicrobiota > Verrucomicrobiia > CAIQCK01 > CAIQCK01 > JACRKA01. The sequence goes on from DYDC01000011.1 coordinate 3,329, forward strand.
ACTGGCCGAACGCGAGCCAGTTGGCCGGCGCGCGCGAATCGATGATGCAACTGGCCGGACTGCGCGCCGAGGCGGCCAACGCGTTCCTGCGCGAGATGCTGTCGTGGCTGCGCGGCTTTGGCGGTGCCTACGAGGCGGAGAAGCAGCGGCGCGGCCGGCTGGACTTCGAGGACCTGCTGCTGAAGAGCCGCGACCTGTTGCGGAACAACTTCGCCGTGCGCGGCGTGTTCCAGCGGCGGTTCGAGCGGCTGCTGGTGGACGAGTTCCAGGACACCGACCCCGTGCAGGCCGAGCTGGTGTTCTTCCTCGCCGAAAAGGAGCCGAAGGCGACACAGTGGCAGGACGTGAAGCTGGCGCCGGGCAAACTGTTCGTCGTCGGCGACCCGAAGCAGAGCATCTACCGGTTTCGCGGCGCGGACATCGAGATATACCACGCCGCCAAGGAGGCGGTGGCCAAACAGGGCGACCTCGGCAGCATCAGCGCCAGTTTCCGCACGGTGTCGCCGCTCATCGGCTGGGTCAACGAGGTCTTCGAGCGCCTGATCCAGCCGCCGGAGCCGGGCAAGGCCTACCAGCCCGGCTACGTCGCGCTCGCAGCACTCCCGGAGTTGAAGAACGAAACGCCGCGCGTGTTGTTGCTGGAGCCGACGCCGGAGGAAATCGCCACGCTCGGCGACAAACCGTCCGTGGGCGAGTTGCGGCGGGTCGAGGCGCGCGCCGTGGCGCAACTCATCCTGCACCTGCACGGCAACAAGAGCCGGCAAGTGACGTTCCGCGACGAGACGGGCGCGCTGCTGGAGCGGGAGTCGTTGTGGTCCGATTTCGCGGTGCTGCTGCGCAGCTACACGGCGCTCGATCTCTACGAGGCCGTCTTCGAGGCGCACGGCATCCCGTTCCTCGTCGAGGGCGGCAAGGATTACTTCCAGCGGCCCGAGGTGCGCGCCGTCTGCGCGCTGCTGCTGGCGCTGGACAATCCCGCCGACAAGGTCGAACTGGTCAGCGTGCTGCGCTCGCCGTTGTTCGGCGTCAGCGACGACGACCTGGTGACATGGACGCGGATCGAGGAGAGGCCGCTGGATTACCTCGCCGGGAGCGGCGACATTCCTGTCGCCGAAATCTCCGGGCGAATGATGGGCGACAGGAATGTCGCCCCTCCCGGCTATCCGGACGGTCCCATCGCCACGGCGTTCCGGTTGCTGCGCAAACTGCACGGCGAGCGGAACCGCTACAGCTACGCGGCGTTTCTTGAGCGATGCTATGTGGCGCTGAAAATCCCCGAGCGGTTCTTGCCGCGCCCGCGGGGCGAGCAGCGCGTCGCGAACCTTTACAAGCTGGTGGACACCGCGCGCGCCGTGCAGGGCATCGAAGGCATGAGCCTGCGCGGGCTGGCGCGGCACCTCCGCGACATCGCCATCGAGCGAGCCGAGGAGGGCCAGTCGCCCACCACGGAGCCGGAGAAAGGCAAGGACGATGCGGTGAGGATACTCACCATCCACAAAGCGAAAGGCCTGGAGTGGGGCATCGTCACGCTGGCGGACATGGTGCGCGAGGGGCGCGGCGGCCAGGACAAACTGTTGCCGGAACCGACTGCGCGGCATCCGGAGGCGCGTCTGGGAGGGCTGGTCAGCGCCGGTTTCGAGACGGCCCGCGACGAGGAACGCAAACGCGAGGAGGCCGAGGAGCGGCGGCTGCTTTACGTGGCGTGCACGCGCGCGCGCGACTGGTTCGTGCTGCCGTGGTTCCCGAAGCACGGCGAATACACCAGGATCCTGGCTTCGGCGTTCGACCCGCAGACGGTGGAAGGCGTCGAGCGCGTGGACCGCGCGAGGATCGCGCAGCCTCCGATTCGCGTGCAGCCGGTGCGCGTGAAACTCGGCCAACCCGAAGGCGACGACCACGCGCGGGTGAAGACACTGCTCGACGAGCGCGCCGCGTGGATCGCGGAGCGGGAGCGGGACGAGGCGGCGTGGTTCGCAGGCGTGAAGAAACTGACGCCGTCGAGCTTGGGCGAGCGGGAACATGCTCGTGAAATGACCGAAGTCGGGGCGCTGAGGCCCCTCCCACATTCGAGGGAAGGAATCGAGATTGGCCGCGGCGTCCACGAGGCGCTCGCGGCGTGCGACCCGCGCGACGTGGACGGCGCGGTGAAGTTGTTCCCGGTAGGGGAGAAGTTGATCCGCCGCGCGCTGACACATGAGTTGACCAAACGCATCCTCGCGGCGGACGAGTGGCATCGCGAAGTGCCGGTGGTGTGGCAGTCGCCGGAGGGTTTGATGGAAGGCTGCCTTGACGTGTTGTTCCGCGAGGGCGATAGGTTGGTCATCGTGGACTACAAGACCGACGCCCAGCCGGAGCCTAAGCTCTACGCGGAGCAACTTGCCGCCTACGCCCGGGCCGTCGAGGCCGTCATGGGCATGAAGGTGGCGGAGCGGTTGCTGTTTTTCCTCGCCACGGGCGCGGTCGAGGAGGTTTGAGCGGTGATGGAAAACCAACCGCCCATGCTGAAGTGCGATTTCCACATGCACGCGGCGGAGGACCAGATGGACCTCATCAGTTACACTGCGCGCGAGTTGATTGAGAAGGCGGCGGCGCTGAAGTTCGACGTGCTGGCATTCACGTTCCACGGTCAGGCGTTCGAGGACAAGGCGGTGATCGAGTTCGCGCGCGAACGCGGCATTCTGCTGATTGCGGGGTGCGAGCTGTTTGTCGAGCGCAAGGAAGTGATTGCGCTGAATATCACGCAGGCGGAGGTGGATCGGATCCGCGCGTTCGACGATCTGCGGGGGTGGAAGCAGGCCAAAGGCGACCAGGGGTTGATCATCGCGCCGCATCCGTTCTATCCCGTGCCGCAATGTTTGCAGGGGCAGTTCACGAAGCAGGCGGACCTGTGGGACGCGGTGGAATACTGCCACATGCACACGCGCTGGTTGAACTTCAACCGAGCGGCTGTGCGGGCTGCAAAAGAACACGGCCTGCCACTGGTCGGCACCAGCGACGCGCACGAGTTGTTTATGTTTGGCGACCGCTACACGCTCGTGGAGGCGGAAAAGGACATGCTGTCGGTGTTCCGTGCCATCCGCCGTGGCAAAGTCGAGTTCGTGTCGCCACCCCACTCGTTCTGGGGCGCGGCCGCGACGCTCTACTACATGGAGGTTCGTCATCACGTGATTCACTTGTTCAGCCAACACCACCACCAGCAATGGCTGGAGCGGAAGCGGCTGAAGCAACGCTTGCGCGCGAGGTAGGAGGCCCCCGGCAATTGCCCCGGAGCGCGTTGCCCGCGCCGGCCCGCCGAGACAACGCGAAACGGCGCTCGCAAAGTTCGACACGCGCCGTCCGTCTGTTGCTATCCCGCCCGCAATTCGGAGCAGACATGAGGGCCATCCCAGCGTGTCTTGTCCGTGGCGCCGTGCCGCGCCAAACCCCACCCCGGCCCCCAAAACAGGAGAAATCCAGATGAGTGCTCGCCATACCTGCGGTTGCTGCATCACCCGCCGCCAATGCCTGAAGTTCCCGTCCCTCTCCGCGCTCGGCGCGGCCGCCGTCGAGGCTGCGGCGAAGCCGAAATCCAAAGCCGTCTGCCCCGACTACGTGGACGCCGCCGGCCTGCGGCCCAATCCAGAGGTGCGCGTGGCGGCGACGTTCCTGGAGATGCCGCGTCCCTACTGGCTCGGCTGGCCCGGCACGACCTGCGAACTCGACAAGCGCCAGAAAGAATATGGCGCGTGTCTCGACAAGTCCGTGAACACACTCGGCATCAAGCTGGCGATGGAGCAGAAGCCCGTCAACGACGAAGCCGGCGTCACCGCGTGGACTGCGAAGCTGAAGGCCGGGCAGCCGCACGGCGTGCTGGTGATGCTCCAGAGCATCTTCTGCTGGAAATGGGCCGAGCGAGTTGCGAAGGAGACCGGCATCCCAATGCTGGTCTTCGCGCCGGTTGGCGTGGCGTTCGCCGGCCACCTGACCAATCATCTTGTGTATTGGATCGGCCCGATGCTGGGCGCCGCCGTGGCGGGATTGCTGTGCGGCCGGTTGCTGATGGAGCCGGAGCCGCCACCGCCACCGGGGAAGAAGTAAGCCGATGGCCGCCTCCCGAACCCGCCTGCCGAAACCCGAAGGCCGCCGAATCTGGCTCGTCCCGGATGCCTGCCTGCCGCCGCTGACGCCGGGGGACCAAGCCAGGCAGGATGCCGGGAAAGGCTACTGGAGCCACGAATCCCTCTGCGTCGTGAACACGGCGGCGCGGCCTGCGCGGCTGAAACTGGCTTTCTATTTCGAGGATCGGCCGCCGCGGAAGAATGTCGTGGTCACGGCCGGCGCGGAACGGACGCGGCATGTCCGCTTTGACAAGCCGGAGCAACTCGGCGGGTTCCGCGTGCCGGCTGGTGTGCCGTATGCGCTGCGAATCGAGAGCGATGTGCCGGTGGTGGTGCAGCACAGCCGGCTCGACACGACGCAACCCAACTGCGCGTTCCTGTCGGTGACGGCGCACCCCGTGGGGTAGGGGGTTGCGTTTGTGCGAGTGGGCGCAATCAGGCCGCTGACGCGACCTTCTTCACGAGCACTTTCGAGTTCCGTCCGCTCTGCTCGTAGCGTTGCCGCCTCTCCGCCGGCAGGTTCTCCGGTTTGCCCTCGGCAAAGCCCTGCTTCTGGAAATACGCGAACGCCTGCGTGGACAGCGCAAAAAGTTCGGTCGCACCCATCTCCCCGGCGCGCTGCTCGACGAAGTTGATGAGCTTGCGACCGATGCCCATGTTCTCGTGGCTCGGCGTCACGAACAGGCACGCCAGCTCCGCCTTCTTCGTGTCGTGATACAAATGGCAGGCGGCGCAGCCGACAACGTTCTTGTCCATTTCATAGACATAGTAGTCGCCAAGCTGCTTCTCGATTGCCGGCCGGCTCCGTTTCACCAATTCTTCGCTCTCAACGCCCAGCTTCACGAGCTGTTGGATGGCGCGGAGGTCCTTGCGGACGGCCTTCCGTATCTGCCGATACTCGTAGGCATACACCATCGTGCCGATGCCCTCGTTGCTGAAGACTTCCGCGAGGATGACCTCGTCCACCAGGCCGTTGACAACGTGGACGCGCTCGATGCCAAGCTGGCAGGCCTTGGCGCAATACTCCGCCTTGCTGACCTGCTCCGCCGCGAACCGCTCGCGGTGCTGCTTCAGCGTCGCCTCCAGCTCCGTCGCCAGCATCTGCCGCGAAAGCTGGCCGTTGATCACCAGCCCGTCGCGCGGAACCAGGAAGATCAGCTTCACCGTCTTCAACGCCTCGCCCACCGCCACGGCCACCTGGTCGGAGTTGACCCGGTAGGTGTGCCCCTCGCCGTCGAAACCCAGCGGTGGCAGCACGGGTATGATGCCCTTGTCGAGCAAGGTGTTCAGAAGCTCCGTGTCCACCCGCTCGATCTTCCCGGTGAGCAGATGATCCACGCCCTGCAGGATGCCGAGCGGATGGGCAATGCAGGCGTTGGTTGCCGCGGCGCGCAGGTCGTTCGCGCTCAAACCTTCGAGGATTTCGTGCGTGAGCCGGTTTGCCGCCGTCAATGCCAGCCTCAGCGTGTCCGCGTCGGTCACGCCGCTGCCGTCGGCGTTGCTGACCTTCAAGCCGGTCTGCGCCGCCAGTTCCTTGATCTGATGACTCGCGCCGTGGACGATCACCACCTTGATGTTCAACGAGCGCAGCACGGCCACATCCCGCAGGATGTTGGCGAAGCTCTCGTCCCCGACAATCTGCCCGTCCGCCGCCAGGACGAACACCTTGTCGCGGAACTGCGGGATATACCGAAGCATCCCGCGCAAATCTATCGGTTTGGCTTTCACGGCGTTTTCGTGGGCGCGGATAGTAGCACAGCGCGCCCGCGTTGCAACAACGCGCACACGACGGCGCAGGCTTGCAGCCGGCGCTTGTGGCGGCTATCGTCCGCGCCTGTCAGCCGCTCATGCCATGAGACTTCACGCCGCCATCGCCGCGTTTGCCGTCGTCAACCTCAACCTCCACGCCGCCGATGTCCGCGTGCGCGTCACTTCGCCGGCCCCGGCGGGGTTGTCCGAGCAGGTCACGGGCGAAATCGCCGCCGCCGTGGCCGACGTGAAGACGCTCAACGTCAACGGCCCGCGCGGCCGGTGCGCGGTCCAGTTGATGCCCGTGGCGGGCGGCGTCAGCGCGCTGGTCTGGCAATCGCAGGGCGCGGGCGCTTACAGCATCGAGAGCCGGCCGCGCGTGTCGCAGGAGACCAACGCGCCCATCGCGCAGGTCGCGGGCAGTGGCGTGCTCATCGACAACGGCGTGCTGTCCACCTCCCATTCCGCCACGAACGCGGGCGGTTTCCCGTCCGAGGTCATGATCGCCGGCGCGAAACTGCCGCTCCGTTTCGATTGCGCCGACCGGCTCTATCACAAGGAGATCGGCCAGCTCTGGCTCGCCAGGAACCCCAAGCCCGGCATCCGGCTCATCGCCAACGGCCCATTGTGCGCCACGGTCGAGGTAAGCGGTGGTTATTTCCGGGAGGAGCAGGGGCAGTCGGTCCAGCACGAATCCCGGCCGAACGCGCGCTATCGCTTCACTTACTACCGCAACAGCCCGTTGGTGCGCGTGGACGCGGTCGTCACGCAGCAAAGCTCGTTTGCATGGAACGAACTGCACGTGCTCGAACTGCGTGTGCCGGAAACCAGCGCCGCGTCTTCGGGCAGGGAGAAGGTCATTGCCGTCGCGGGCGAAATGCCTCTCTCTACGAGCGGCAAGAGCTGGGCCGGCGGCGCGCCGATGGCGGAGGGCATGGTCAACCACGCCAACGACAGCAAGCGGTTCAGCCGCTGGGCGGCCATCTATTTCGACAACGGCGTCGCGGGCGTCATGAACACGCGCACCGCGACCGACCACGGCCACCAAGCGCGCATCTACGACGGCCCGGGGCTGCTCTACGTCATGGGGCCGTGGGTTGCGTTCAGCGGCCCGCGCGCCGAGTTCTCGCGATGGTTGTTTTTCGGCCCGCGCAACACGCCGCGCCAGACGCTCGACGCCGTCTCGCGCCAGCTTGCCGATGGCCAGCCGCCCGCGGTTGAATGGCCGGAACTGGAGCGCCGCGGGCGCGAACTGCGCAGCGACCTCCGCAGCGCGCTGCCGGGCCTGGGCAACCGCACGATGCGCGCGTTGCGGATGTGGCAGATTTCCAACGCGCTGGCCGACCTGCGCTCGCTCCGCAACGTGGCCGCCGCGCGGGCCGTCCTCACCACACCCGCGCCGAAGCGCACGCTCCCGCGCGAGACGCCGCCCGATGTCGAGATGCTCGCGCTTGCCGATGGTCGCGACGCGCTCGTCACCGACCAGCTTCTGCTGGCGTTCGATACAAGGGGCCGGCTGGCGGAGTTCTACCAGGCGCTGACCGACACGAGCCTGCTGGTCAAGCCGTGCTCGATGTTCCGCTTCGTCGCGCGCAACCCGCTTGGCGTGGAGTCCACACTGACCGCGAACGAAGCCGAGCGGGTGACGGCGGATTTCAACTCCACCAATGGCGTGCTGCGGTTGCGCTACACCGGCCAGGTCTTCGGCGCACATCCGGCGGTCGTGGACGTCGTGCTGAGGCCCAACGGGCCGAGCGTGCACTGGTCTGCCGCTGCCGCTTGCCAAGGGCAGGGCGTCACCTGCTGGCGGCTCGATTTTCCCGTGCTCGATGGTCTCGGTCGGCCGGAAGGCGACGATGGTGGCGATGTGATCATCGTGCCGGACGGCTGGGGCCGGCGGCTGCCGCGGCCCACGACGGTGAACTACACGGGCCGTTATCCAGGCGGCTCGACGACGATGCAGTTCGTGGCGGCGACGCGGGGCGAGGCGACGACGCTGGGCGTCATCGCGCGGGATGGGCGATGCTTCGTGAAAGACATGGTTGCGAAGCACGGCGACGATGGGCGGACGTTTGAGATGTCGGCGCGGCATTACCCGGAGAACATGGGCGCGACGGCGACGTGCCAGTGGCCTTACGAGGTCGAGACGGTGGCGCTGGCGGGTGACTGGTTCACGCTGGCGCAGCATTACCGCGCGTGGGCGACGAAGCAGGCATGGTGCGAGGGCGGCAAGCTGCGCCGGCGGCGCGACACGCCGGAGTGGTTCCGCAAGCTGGTCTGGTGGCACCACGACGGCGCGCGCGACGGCGCGAAGTTGACGGACACGTTTGACCACCTGCGGAAGGCCGTGCCGCACCCGCTCGCGTTCCACTGGTATAACTGGCATTCGATCCCGTTCGACAACTGTTACCCCGACTACTTCCCGGCCAATGACTATGTGCTCGGGACGCGCGCGAAATTGCGGGAGTGGGGCGTGCGCGTGATGCCCTACATCAACGGCCATCTCTGGGACACGGAATCCAAGAGCTACGGCGAAGAAGGCGGTGTGCGGTGGGCGATGAAGAAGCCGGACGGCTCGATCTACACCGAGCATTGGAACAAGCACGATCACTCCACCGCATGTCCCGCTACGGACGCGTGGCGGAAGAAGATGGTTTCCGTGACCGACCGGCTCTTCCGCGAGATCGGCGTGGATGCGGTGTGTCTCGACCAAATCGGCGCGGTGGCGGCACAGCTCTGCTACGACGCGAGCCACGGTCATCCGCGCGGCGGCGGCGACCATTACGTGGCCGGCTACTGGCGGCTGCTGAAGGCCGTTCGCGAGAACGCGCGCGCCATCACGGCCGACGCCGCGCTCACGACCGTGGACACGGCCGAGCCGTTCATCCGCTACCTCGACGGCACGTTGATGTGCAACAAGGCGTTGCCCGACAGCATCCCGTTCTTCCCGGCGGTCTATCACGACTATGTCGCGCAGTTCGGCCTCTATGTCTATGAGCCGGAGATCAAGGAGCGCCTGCCGTTTCGGTCGAAGGAGGCGATGCTGTTCCAGTTCGGCGGCCAGCTTGGCTGGCACGGGACGGACTGGAGCCAGGCCACGCACCATCGGGAGAAATTCTTCTGGCTCAACACGCTCGCCGCGTATCGCCAGCTTGGCCTGGACTGGCTGGCCTATGGCGACATGCTGCGGCCGCCTCAGGTCACGCTCCATAATAACAAGCCTGTGCCGCTCATCCCGCAGCGTTGGACGCGCTACAAGAGCGAGGTCGAGACCGAGCAGCCCGCCGTCACCGCAAGCGCGTGGCAGGCCAGCGACGGCCGTGTTGCTGTCTTCGTCCTCAACGTCTCGGACAAGAAGCTGAACGTGCGCGTGCGCCTGCCGGCCGAGGCGAAGAACAAGAAACTGGCCGAACAGGCGCCGGCCAACGCGGAATGCGAGAAGCCGAAGGTGAACGACAACCAGCTTTGCATGGAAATGGGGCCGCAAACCGCGCGGATGTTTGTGGCGATGTGACGCTGCGGTTTGCAGTTACACCGGAGAGGAGCGACGACATGCAGCGCAAGGCTTTATCTGTCGTTTTCATGGCCGCCACCGAAGGCTGACCGAGAGCCAGCGAGCCGCCGCTACAGTTCGGTTGCCGCACGACGGGGACTATTCCTGTTTTGCGTTTTGCGTTTCTATGGCTATCGTCCTCGCCGCATGGTTGACCTGAAGAACGTCCAAGCCCTCATCCTCGACTGGTCGGGGACGATTGTGGATGACTTGAGCATGGTTTGGGAGGCGACGAACTACTGTTTCCAGAAGTTCGGCGTCGCGCCGATCTCGAAGGAGAGGTTCCGCGAGGAGTTCTGCCTGCCGTTTATGCCGTTCTACCGGCGCTATCTGCCGACGCAGACGCTGGAGGAGATTGACGCCTTCTACTTCGAGCGGTTCAACGCGATCCAGGACAACGTGCAACTGCTGCCCCATGCGCGGGAGTTCCTCGATTTTGCCCGCCAACGCGGGCTGCGGATGTTCGTGCTTTCGACGATGGACCCAGTGGTGTTTGAGCGGCTTTGCGCGCGGGTCGCCATCAACCACTTCTACGAAGGCGCTTACGTGGGCGTGATGGACAAGACGGTGGAGATTCATCGCATCCTCCAGAACAACCATCTCGACCCGGCCCGGACGCTCTACGTGGGTGACATGGTGCATGACGTGGAGACGGCGCGCCACGGCGGGGTGAAATCGTGCGCGGTGCTCACGGGGTTCGATGCGCTGGAGAAGCTGCGTCCGGCCCAGCCGGGCGTGATCGTGGAGCATCTGGGCGAGCTGCGGCAGTTGTTCGAGCGGGCGCTCGGCCCGGCGGCGCCGGCGTCGGGCGCGGCGGAGCGGCGAATGCCGGTCGTGACGGTGGGCGCGCTCATCTTCAACCCGCGGGGCGAATGCCTGATGGTGCGGACGCCGAAGTGGAACCGGTCGTGGGGTATTCCCGGCGGCAAGGTCCACTATGGCGAGCCGATGGAGGCGGCGCTGGCCCGTGAGATCAAGGAGGAGACGACCCTCGACGCGCGCGACATCCGGTTCGTGATGGCGCAGGATTGCATCGAGTCGCCGGAGTTCTACCGGCGGGAGCATTTTCTGCTGCTGAATTTTTCCTGCCAGACCGACGGCGGCGAAGTGCGGTTGAACGAGGAGTTGGAAGATTTTCGTTGGCTTTCGCCGGCAGATGCTCTAAAGCTGCCTCTGAACCACCCGACACGATTATTACTGGAAGAATATGCTCGGCTCATATGGCGTTAGACCTGGCGCCGCCCCCGTAGAGGTTTACGAGGACGTCATCATCATCAAGGACATCGAGGTGTGGTGCCACGTCGGCCTCACCAACGAGGAGCGTTCCCATCGCCAGAAGACGCTCGTCACACTGGAACTGGTCCGCGACCTCAGCATGGCGGCCCGCACCGACCAGCTTATCCACACGGTGGACTACCAGCGCGTTTGCGAGAAGATCAAACATCTCGCGCTGGAGAAAAGCTGGCGGCTGATCGAGGCGATGGCTGGCGACATCATCCGGACCGTGCAGTCCAATTTCCGCCTCAACGCCGTGGGCGTCGAAATCCGCAAGTTCATCCTGCCCGACACGGCCTACGTGGGCGTCCATCTCCACCGCCGGAGCACTTGACGCCCGGCCTGGCAATCGCGCGTCACCATGGCAACGAACATCTTCTGCTACGCGTTCATGAACAACCCGAAGCTGTAACTGACGGCATCGAAGAGACGGCGCGATTTCCAGTCACAGATGCAGCCATGCAATTCCCGATCCTGATCAAGCGAGCGGTGGCGGCGAAGATTCCCGTGAGACTGAAGCTGCGTGCCGTTCGGAACAGCGACCGTCTGGGGCCGAAGCCGCGCCGCGCGCGGGCGCTCATCCGCCGGGTGTTGCAGGTCCTCGACCCGATCCTTCCCCACTGAGACGGCCCTCTGGTTCGCCAAAACGCTGGCAGTCTGCCGAATCGTCGCGCTATAGTCCGCGCGTCAACAGTCACGAATCACGAATCACCATGTTCAAAGGCATCGAGCACGTCGGCATTCTTGCGCGGGACAGTGAGCAGCTCGCGCGGTGGTATCAACAAACGCTGGGCTGGCACGCCGTGTGGGTCAGCGAAACCAAACCTCGGACCTTCTTCCTCGCCAGCGAGAACCGGAGCATGGTCGAGATCATCCCCGGCACAAAACCCGGGCAAGTGGCGCTGCCTGAACTGCCTGATCCCGACCATCGGCATCTGGCGATTGCCGTGGACGACTTCGACAAGGCCTATGCGGTGTTGCAGGCTAAGAAGGTCAACTTCATCGAGCCGCCCAAGGAGGGTGCCGGCGGCGCGAAGGTCGTGTTCTTCCGTGATTGCGAAGGGAACATCCTCCACCTGATACGGCGTCCCACGCCGCTGACCTGATGGCCTACGCATCGCTAAGGGAGTTTGTCGAACGGCTCGACCGCGAGGGCGAGTTGGTGCGCGTGCCGTTCGAGGTGGACCCGGAGTTGGAGATCACGGAGTTCGCCGACCGGCAGATGAAAGCGCCCGGTGGCGGCAAGGCGCTCCTGTTCGAGAAGCCTAAAGGCTCGCGTTTCCCGCTTCTCATCAACGCTTTCGGTTCCGAGAAACGGATGTCGCTCGCGCTCGGCCGCACCGTAGAGGCGTGCGCGGCGGAACTGAAGTCGCTGCTGAAGGCGAAGCCGCCGACCAGCTTTGGCGAAGCCTTCGAGCTGCTCGGCACGGCGCTGGAATTGCGCCACGCGAAGCCGAAGCTTGTTGCCCACGGGCCGTGCAAGGAGATGCTGTTGCGCGACGCAACGCTCGACCTGGGCCGGCTGCCCATCCAGAAATGCTGGCCGCAGGACGCGGGGCGGTTCATCACGCTGCCGATGGTGTTTACGCAAGACCCGGACACCGGTGCGCGCAACGTCGGGATGTATCGGATGCAGGTCATTGACCGCGCCACGACGTTCATGCACTGGCAGGCGCACAAGGTCGCCGCGCGCCACGGGCGGCGTTACATCGAGACGGGCCAGCGGATGCCGGTGGCCGTCTGCCTCGGCGGCGATCCGGTCTATACGTTCTGCGCCACCGCGCCACTGCCGGATGGCGTGGACGAGATGATGCTCGCGGGCTACCTGCGCCAGAAGTCGGTTGAGATGGTGAAATGCGAGACCGTCCCGCTGGAGGCGCCGGCCGATTGCGATTTCGTGTTGGAGGGCTACGTGGCCCCGAACGAGCCGCCCGGCATGGAAGGGCCGTTTGGCGACCACACCGGCTACTACACATTGCCGGAGGCGTATCCGCGTTTCCATGTCACCGCTATCACACACCGCAACGACGCGATCTATCCGAGCACGATCGTCGGCCGGCCGCCGATGGAGGATTTCTATCTCGGCGACGCGAGCGTGCGGTTGTTCCTGCCGGTGATGAAGATGAACTTTCCGGAGTTGGTGGACATCTACCTGCCGCCGGAGGGTGTCTTCCACAACATGGTGATCGTCTCGTTCAAGAAGGGTTTCCCGTATCACGCGATGAAGCTGATGCACGGCCTGTGGGGCATGGGCCAGATGATGTTCACCAAGTGCTTCATCATGGTGGACGCCGGCGTGAACGTGCGCGACATGAGCGAGGTGGCCTTCCGCGCCTGCGCGAACGTGGACCCGTCGCGCGACATCCTGCTCACCAAAGGTCCCGCCGACGTGCTCGACCACGCCACGCCCGCGCTCGGCCTCGGCTCGAAGATGGGCATTGACGCTACGCACAAGCTGCCTGGCGAGCGGGACACGCGCCCGTGGCCGCCGATCATCGCGATGGACGCCGACGTGAAACGGCGGGTGGATGAATGGATGCGGCGGATCAAGACCTAGAACGCGCGTGAGCAAGAAGACAACACTCCGGAAAAGTTGCGGGCCTGCGTGGCGGGCCGCCGAAGCCGCCGGGATGGACATGTCGCTGGTCGAAAGCGCGCTGCGGAAAACCCCGGCAGAGCGGCTGCGTGCGCACGACCGCGCTTTGGCGACAGCGATGGCCTTGCGCAACGCAATGGAGGCGTATCGTGGAAAAGCTTGAGTCATTGCTGGCAAGACTGATCCAGCATGAAGTGGAGTTCGTCGTGGTTGGGGGGTATGCCGCCGTGGCCCACGGTGTCACACTGGTGACCCAAGACATAGATGTTTGCTGCCGGTTCACGCCGGAGAACCTTGCCCGGCTGGAGGAGGCATTGGCTGACCTCCATCCCGTGCATCGTATGACGATTCCCCGCAGGCCATTCAATCTGGCGCGGGACTGGAGGCCGGGGTTGAACAACCTCTACTTGGAAACGGATTGGGGGCAGCTTGACTGCCTAAGTTCCGTTCTGGCGGTGGGAGACTTCGACGCGGTGCGCGAGCAGAGCGTTGAGATCGGATTGTCAAGCGGCCGATGTCCCGTGTTGGGGGTTGACGCGCTGATCAAGGCCAAGAAAGCGATGGGGCGGCTACAGGACAAATTGGCCGCAATCCAACTCATCGCCATACGGGAGCGAAAGAACCGGAAGAGGACGGCAAGCGGCAAGAGTCGCAAGGACCAGCCATAGACCTTTCGCCGCTGCGATGGTCTTGCGGCGTGTCTCGTTCCGTCAAATGTGCCACTGGCCCAGGCCGGGGCGGGAGAGAAGACGGTTGGCCTGGTCGCTGTTGGTGAAGCGTTCCCGCTGCGGGTCCCACGCCAGTTTCAGGCCGGTCTTCATCGCGATGTGGCCGATGATACAGAGGCTGCACGAGCGATGGCCCACTTCCACGGGCGCGATGGGCGTCTTCCGCGAACGGACGCGGTCGAGGAAGTTCTGCTTGTGGTGTTTGCTTTCGACGAGATGGACCTCGCCGGGTTGAATCGCCGACGACAAGAGCGACTTGGGCTGCGCATCCACACGGCCCGGATCAACAAAGACCCAGCCGTCGCTTCCTTCGAAAGTGATGCCCTGCGCGACCTTCTTCGAGTCCGCGCAGATTAACTTCACGCCGTTGGCGTAGGTGTATTCGATTTGGAACTCGCCATGCACGTCCCAGACGCCTTCGGTGGGGTAGGTGGCGCGGCCTGTGACGCCGACCGGGCCGGTGAACTCCATCCCCATGCCCCAGTGGGCGATGTCGAGATAGTGCGCGCCCCAGCCGGTGATCATGCCGAGACAGTAATCGCTCACGCGCAGCCAGCCGGGACGGTCGAGGCTCGTCTGCGGATGCACACGTTCCTCGGTGTAATCAGCCGACGGCGCGGGGCCGATCCACGTGTCGTAGTTCAACTCCGACGGCACGGGCATCGTGGCGCAGACCGGTCCCCCGGGATCGGTGGGCAGGCCGACTTTGACGGTGTGCAGCTTGCCGATCCGTCCGCAGTTCGCATCCGAACCGGACGCGGCTGTTGGAACGATGCTGCGAGCCGACCTGGAACACGCGCTAGCAGCGGTGGATGGTGTCGCTCAGGACGCGCCCCTCCTCAAGGCTGTAGGTCATCGGCTTCTGGGGGAAGATGTCCTTGCCCGCCTTCGCCGCTTCGATGGCCGGGATGGCGTGCCAATGGTCCGGCGTGACGATCTGCACCACGTCAATGTCCGGCCGCGCGAGCAGTTCACGGAAATCGCCGTGGGTCGCGCAGCCCTTGTAGGCGCCGCCGGGAGCGCTCGCCGCATACTTCTTCTCGACCGTGGCCTTGGCGTTCTGGAGGTGCTTCGCATCCACGTCGCAGACGACCACGACCTGGACGCCTGTGCGGCCCATGAGGTCGTTCAGGTCGCCCGTGCCCATCCGGCCCACGCCGATGCAGGCGACGGTGAGCCGGTTGCCGGGCGTGTCGGCGCCGAACACCGACGCCGGGAGCACGGGCGGCGCGCCGACAGCGCAGGCTGTCGCCTTCAGGAAACGGCGCCGGGTCATGCGGATGCTTCGCTTCGTCATCACGAGTCACTCCTTATCGCGATCAGATATATTTCGTCTTGCCGGGGACTGCGACCGGATAGACTCCGTCGGGGCCGGGCTTGACGGGCGGTTCCATGTCCATCCTGATCTCGCCCTGCGGCGGGAAGGCGAACTTGGATTTGAACGCGTCCTCCCACTTGAGCCGCTGGCCGCAATAGACTGCGAGCTGGCCGAGCACGGCCGCCATGGTGGAGTCGGCAAGGATTTTGGCGCGCTGGAACGGTTTGCCTGCGCGGATGGACTCGATGAACTCCAGATGCTGCTGCACGTAGGGCGACGTCTTCGACAGATCGGCGTCGGCTTTCCAGGTGACGTTGCCTTTGTGGTCGGTGAACGTCGGCGCTGCGAACGCCGCGAAGTTGCAACGGCCCTTGGTGCCGTGGAACACATCCTTGTTCGAGCCGAAGCAGCCCTGCGAGGTGCGGCATGAACCGTAGATGGCACGGCCGTCGGCGTATTCATAGACGACGGAGTTGTGGTCGAACAACGTGCCCATGCTGCCTTGGAAATGCGTCGAGCGTCCGCCCATGCCGTAGGCTCGCACCGGCATCTCGTCCTTCAACGCCCAGAGCGCCGAATCAAGGTTGTGCACGAGTGACTGCAGGATATCGTCGCCGGAGAGCCATGTGAAATGATACCAGTTCCGGAACTGGTATTCCATCTCGCTCCACTCCGGATTGCGCTCGATGAGCCTGAAGGGCGAGCGCAGGTAATCGCACTGGACGGCAATGATGTCACCGATCTCGCCGTCATGGATGCGCTTGACCGCCTCGCGCCGGCCGAGGTGGTAGCGGTAGGTCACGCCGGCGAGGAAACCGGTGCCGTTCTTCCTGGAGAGTTCGTCGGCCTCCAGGATCGTGTGGATGCCCGCGACGTCCACCGCGCCGGGCTTCTCAACAAAGACGTGCTTCTTCGCCTTCACGGCCGCCAGTCCATACTGCGCGTGGAACCGCGAGGCGCAGGCGATCAGGACGACGTCGCTGTTCTCGATGACGCCGCGATAGCCATCCAGCCCGGTGAACTGGCGGGACGGGTCCACCTGGATCCGTTTATCATACTTGTTGGTCAGCGCCTTGAGCGACGACTCGATCTTGTCGGGGAACAGGTCCGCGACCGCCGTGAGTTTTGTGTTCGAATCGCCGGTGAGCGCGTCGCTGGCGGCGCCGCTGCCGCGTCCACCGCAGCCGACGAGGCCGAGCCGGATGGTGCCGCTTTCGATGGCATGCGCGTAGCGGCTCACATCCAGCGCGCCGACGAGCGCAGTGCCGGCGACGGCAGCGGAGGTCTTCAGGAAATGGCGGCGGCTGAGCGGCGAAGCATTCTTGTTTTCGATGACAGCGGATTTCTGCGAGGCGGGGGATTCAAATGAACTCATGGGTCTCCTTCGATTCTTTGATTAGAGCGTGTGCCGGCATCCTAGAGCAGCGGACATTCCCTCCGCAACGCCAAACACGACGGCTGCTGGTATTTTTCCGACCCGACGCCCGCGCTACTTGTTGACGCGGAAGTTCACCAAGTCATAGTCCTGCATCACGTATTGCTTGCCCTCCAGGCGCTGCTTGCCGGCGCGCTTGGCCTCCGTCTCGCCGCCGGCCTCGATGAAGTCGCTGTAGCTGATCACCTCCGCGCGGATGAAGCCCTTCTGGATCGCCGTGTGGATGGCCGCGCCTGCTTCCACCGCCGTCGTGCCTTTGCGGATGGGCCACGCGCGGTTCTCCGGGCCGCCCACCGTCAGGAAACAGATGAAGCCGCTCTCCTTGAACGCCCGCACCATCAACGCCTCCGGGTCCTGCAACTCGGCCGGCTCCGCGATCGTCACCGGCTTGCTCGTGTGAAACCCGTGCGCCGCCACCGCCGCCACCTCCTCCGCGCTCAACCCGGCCGTGGACATCGGCCGCTCGCCCTCCAGATGCGCCTGCAGCTTCACCAACACCGCCTTCTCCGCGTCGGACGGAGCGCGCCCCAGCCGCGTCTCGATGAACTCCAGGTCCTTCAGGATCAGGTCGGCGAGGCTTTCGCGGCTCACGAGAATCGCGTCGGCCTCCAACGCCCCGTCTTCGCCGACCACGTCCACCTGCGCGCAAGCCTTCTTCTTCGCCTCGACCAGTTCATGGGTCTTGTCCATGCGCGGGTCCTTGATGTTGTGCTTGCCGACAACGATGCCCGGAATGCCGATGACGCAAATTTTCATGCACACCGATTAAAGGAACCGCCCGCGATGGTCAAGGAAAGGTTGCGCCGGATTCGGCGCGGAATCGGCTGCACGCCATGCTTGTCGGGAAATGGCGGAAGGTATAGACTGCGCGCCGTTATAGTTCGCACACCGGCGAAGGAAGGTGATGCAGCCGTATGCATGGTAACGGGCCGCGCAGGCTACCGGCTATTGCAACACCTGAACCGCCGGCCAATCGCGCAA
>DYDC01000280.1 GCA_020718125.1 Methylacidiphilum sp.
GCCCACCCAGCGTTGAAACGCCGGGCTATTCTCGACCGTCCCTTTCGGGACTTGGCGCGTGTGTCAAGTTGCGCCCTCACGTGCCCCATCCTCCCGCAACATCCGGCCCGCCATCAGGAACGCCGGCCACGCCACCGCCGCCACGTAGAGATCGAAATCCACCAGATTGTGCGCCGCCCATGCCGCCAGCCCCACCCACGCCGCCCACGCCATCGGCTCGAACCGCCCCGACCGCAACCGGCGCGCCCCGCGCCACAACGCCGCGCCCCACAACAACGTGTAACCCGCAAAGCCGGCCACGCCGGAATCCGTCCACTGCTGCAAATAATCGTTGTGGGCCAGCCGCGTCCACTCCGCGCCCGCAGGCCGCAGGTCGCGGTAGCGGAGGCCAAATGTTCCCGGCCCGCCGCCGAGCCACGGCGTCTCCGCGATCATCGCCACACCCGCCTTCCAATAGTCCGTCCGCGCCTCCAGCGTCTCCAGGCCGCGCTGGATGCCCTTCATCCCGAAGAACGCGCCACCGACCGCGAGCAACGCAACAAGGAACCCCGCCCGCCATCGCAGCTTCACCACCGGCAGCGCCATCAGCCCCGCGCCCATCGCCATTGCCAGCATCAGGAAACCGCCCTTGGATCGCGTCAGCAGAAGGCACCACAGCATCACCGCGCCAAACACCGCCGTCACAATGAGCGCCATCGCTTTGGCAGACTTTGAACTTTGAACTTTGAATTTTGAACTTGAATAGAGCCACAACCAGCACGCCGTGACCGGCCCGACCAGGATCAGATAACCCGCCAGCGCGTTCGGATAAAACAACGTCCCGAACACCCGCCCCTGCCGCAGCTTCACCCGCATGTCCGCCATCCGCTCGCGCAGGTCCGCGGGCAGTTCCGCGGCGTAGCGCCCCGCATCCTGCACCGTTTGTTGGAACGTCACGAAATGCTGCTGCAACGCCACCGCGCACGCCACCGCCGTCCCCGCCGCCAGCGCCGCGATGCAGCCGCGAAACCGCCCCTCGCGCCCCGGCCACCAGCCTGCGTGGAAAAACAGCGCCGCCGCGGTGAAGTAGAATGCCACCCCGAAGGCCCGCTCCGGCCACAGGCTGCCCATCGCCGCGGCCCATTGCGCGGCCAGCCACACCAGCGGCACTGCCATCCACGGACCAAACTTCGCCCGGCAGCCGCTCCGGTTCGCCACAGCATCAGCCACTGCCCACGCCAGCGCCGCAGCGACGGCAATGCCCGTCGGCCACGACGACAGCCGCCATTCGAGAAGGTTCTCCGGCTGGTTCGGGAGAATGACCAGCCCGCCAAACTTGACCGGCAACAGGAACACCAGCGTCCACAACGCCCAGTCGAGCAGCCGCGCCATTGCCGGCCGTTTTCGACTTGCGACTATCGCGGGGCTGTTTCCCAAGAGTCTCTCCGTTCCTCGGCGCTGAAAGCGCCGGATATGCCAGCCCAGGGCAACGCCCTGGGATATGTCCATCTGAAATCCAACCAGCCCTGAAAGGGCGGCACAACCCGTTCCGTCTTCTGCATTGCCCTTATATCGCCCTTACAGGGCTTCGGTCACTTCTCTCGCCGCGCTCCCCAGGGCGTTGCCCTGGGCTGGTTTATCGCGCGCTTTCAGCGCGCAACAACACCGCAACGCTTCACGCTTCACGTTTCACGCCTCACGTCACCACCGGCGCGGGCGCGCTCAGGCCGCACATCCGCAACAGCGCCACCTCCAGCGCCAGCGACTCATTGACGTTGCGCTCCAGTTGCTCCTGCACCTCCTCGATCACGGCCACGTTGTCCATCGCCCGCTCCAGGCCCACCTTGCGCCCCAGCGGCACGAGCGCCTCGCGGCGGTCCTGGTGGAACAACAGTTTCGCGTCCGCCTCCTGCGCGCACACCAGCACGTCCCGCAGCAGCCATTCCATGCCGACCATCAGCTTGCCCCGCGCGCGCCGGTAAGCGGCCTCCACCTGCGCCTCCCGCTCCTCCTCCATCTTCTTGTGCCAGTCCTCGTCCTTCACCTCGCGGTAACGGTCGAGTTGCATCCGCATCTCGACCTCCGCCTCGACCCGCTTCTTCTCCGCGTCGAGAAACCCGCGCACGGCGCCGAGCAGACGATAGGCAGCCAACACCGAGCCGCTCTCGCCGAGCAACGCCAGCAGAGCGTCCAGCACCGGTGCGTGCTCCGGGTTCAACTTCGCCCCCGCCGCGCCGAACTGGATGCGCTGGCAGCGCGACTGGACCGTCTCCAACAATTGCTCCGGTTGCACCGTAAGCAACAGGATCAATGAGCGATCCGGCGGCTCCTCCAGCGTCTTCAGAAATGCATTGGCTGCCTCAGGCGTCTGCCGGTCCGCCTCGAACACGACGCCGACCTTCATGCGACCCATGCCAGGCTTCTGCCGCAACAACCGTTCCAACTCGCGCATCAGATCAATCCTGATGCGCCGCGATTTCGATTCCGCGAACACCCACTGCACGTCCGGGTGCTGCCCGCCGGGCGGCGTCGTCGCGTCAATCTTCTGGCACGCCTCGCACTTGTCACAACCGCCCTGCTTCGTTGGCGACTCGCAGTTCAACGCCTTGGCCAGTTCGCGCGCGGCCAGCGCCATGTCCTCCAGCGCGTCTCCCGTGAAAAGATAGGCGTGCGCGAGCCGCTTGTTCTCGATGCTGCGCTGGAGCACCGCCGCGACCGCCGGCTGCGACTTGGCAAGGGCCTTAAAGGACACGGCGCATGATCCTCCAGACGGCCTTCTCCACCGCGTCCACCGTGCCGCCCGCGTCCACCACCTTCACCCGCTTCGGCTCGGCCTCGGCCAGTTGCAGGAACCCCTTCAACACATTCTGATGAAACTCGTCCGATTCCGCCTCGAACCGGTCATGCTCGCCGCCCACCGGCCGCACGCGCCGCATCAGCCGTTTGCGGCCCTCCTTCACCGGCAACGCCAGCACCACCGTCAGCCGCGGAACACAATCGCCCACCGCCATCTGGTGCACCGCCGCGACCATCAGCGGGTCGAGGCCGCGAACCATGCCTTGATAAACTGTCGTGGAATCGAAGAACCGGTCGGAGAGCACCACGGCGTCTTCGGCAAGCGCCGGCAGGATGACTGACCGGACCAGTTGCGCGCGCGCGGCTGAGAAAAGGAGCAACTCGGACTCCGGGCACATCCCGCGTCCTTCGCGGGCATGCTTGAGCAGATGGCGGATGGTTTCGCCGAGCATCGTGCCGCCCGGCTCGCGCGTGACGACCACCTTGCGGCCCGTTTTCCCCAAGCGCGCCGCGAGGCGTTGGATTTGCGTGCTTTTGCCGCAGCCTTCGCCGCCTTCAAAACTGATGAACACTCCAGCCATGACAGCGGGCGAGACTAGGGATATTGGCAGGTCGTGTCAACCCAGCCCGTGGGTGTCGCAAGCGCAACATTCCCGTGAAAAGTCCGCGAACTTCGGCTGGACTCGACCTGCCCACGCTGGCAGCCTGCGCGCCGCCGTTGAAAGACGGTGCTGTCAGATGCAGTGGGTGGGCACGTGACACGTCAAGACCGTGTCAGGTGTGGCGCGGTTGGATTGTCAGGGAGTTGTCGGCCTGCGGCCGGATAGATCATTGCGTGGAGAGCAACCCATGAAATCATTCACTCAGGACAAGGCTGACGGTCGGCGAAGCGTGCGCGGGTGGAACCGCGCCGTGGCCCGGTGGGTGTGCGGCGGCTTGGCGGGGCATCGGAACCTGCTGGACTTGATCGAGGTGTATGTGCCGGGGGCGATGGTGATGACCCACAGCGACACTGGGCACGCGCGGCATCATCTCAGAACTCAGTCTTTCTGAGTTGCAACAGACGCGAGCGGAGGGAACTGCATTTAGGGCTAGACAAAGAGCCGCTCATGCCCCATGCTATCGTCGCGATGAAATCTATCTCGACTGGCTCCACCCCCTAGAAGACCGGCTGCCTCCAGGTCCGGCTCATCACCGAACCCGCCGGCTGGCAGCCCGTCGGCAGCAGCACCGGCTTCCAACGCAGCCATCGCTGCGACTACTTCCTCCACCACGGCCGGCCCAAACGCATCTGGCTCAAACCGCTGCATCCCCGCGCCCTCCAATGGCTCGGCGCGGCCCA
>DYDC01000281.1 GCA_020718125.1 Methylacidiphilum sp.
CCCAGCGTTGAAACGCCGGGCTATTCTCGACCGTCCCTTTCGGGACTTGGTGCGTGTGTCAAGTTGCGCCCGACGGCAACATCTGTCTTGCGTTTGGCTGGCGCGGTCGTTGTTATAGACGCGTTCATGGACAAGGCCGATTCCCTGCCGTTCTTCAGTTGCATCATGCCGGTTTATAACCACCGGGCATACGTCGGCCCCGCCATCGAGTCGGTGCTCGCACAGACGTTCCGGGATTGGGAACTGGTGGTGGTGGACGACGGCTCCGCGGATGGTTCGGGTGAAACGATTGACGCCTTTGCCGCGAAAGACGCGCGGATTGCGGCCGTCCACCAAGCTAACGGCGGCGAAGCGGCGGCCCGCAACCGGGGCCTGGCTGCGGCGCGCGCGCCGTGGGTTTGTTTCCTCGACAGTGACGATCTCTGGTATCCCGACGCATTGCAGAACTACGCGGAGTTCATCGCCGCGCATCCGGAGGCGACTTTTTTCTACGGCTACCGCCATCGTTTGGATGAGGACGGCACTATTACCGAGTCGCCGGGTGAGTTTCAGGGCCGGGTCACGGGCGCGGCGGAGTTGTTTGGGAGAATGTTCCTGTCGAGCCTGTGCGTGTGCTTTCACAGGGAACTGGCCGGGCGCATTGGCGGTTACGACCTGACCTGGCGCGTGAGCACCGATTACGATTTTTACCTCCGGCTGAGCCGGCACACGCGGTTCTGGCCGCTCGGCAAAGCCACAGGCCTGAGGCGCCGGCACGGGACGAATATCTCGCAGCGCACGGGCCGCACGCGGATGATGCAGGCCGCCATCCTGGAGCGGTTCGTCAACGAGTTCGGCGGCCGTGAACTGCTGCCGCCCGCATCGATCGCCCGGCGGCTCAGCCGCATATACTTCTCCGCGGGCCGGGAATTCTTCCGCGAACACAACATCCACCAAGCGCTCGACGCTTTGCGGCGCGCAAAAACTTACCGGCCCAGCTTGCGCATCGCGGCGTGGTGGCTGCTGGCGCGGATGTGGCGGTCCACCAAGCGGGAAGGCTGATCCGGCCCGGATCGTCCTTAACGTTTCCGCGCGAGTTGCTCCAGCAGTTCCAGAATCTCCTCGAAGTTCCGCTCACTCGTGCAATGTTCGGCAAGCGCGCGGGCGGCGGCCGACATCTGTGCGCGCGTGGCCGGATCGAGAAACTTCGCCAGCGATTCGGCCAACGCTGTCGCGTCGCGCGGGTCGTCCACGACGAAGCCTTCGACGCCGGGCGTGACCAGCTCGGCCGCGCCATTGAACCGCGTGGTGACCACCGGCAGTCCCGCCGCAAGCGCCTCCAGCAACACCAGCGGACACGAGTCGTAAGATGTCGGCAGACAAAACACATCCGCCGCGGCGTAAATGCCGGCGATGGCATCACTCTCGCCGATGAACTCGACGCAATCCTTCACGCCGAGCGAGGCGGCCTGCCATTCGTAGCGCGCGCCGCTCGCGTAGCCGAGGCCGACGATCTGCACGCGGAACTTGCCCGGCGCGGTTCGCGCGAGACGCTGCGCGGCCTTCAACAAGTAGAAGACGCCCTTGAGCCGGAAGTTCTGTGCCACGCAGAGGATAGTCAGCGGCCTGTCCGCGGGCCGCGGCGGGCCGGGCCGGAACCTGGTGACGTCCACTCCGTTATGAATAATGTGCAGCCGCGCCTCCGGCACACCGTAGTAGCGACGCCAGTCGTCGGCGACGAACCGTGACAGCGCGAGGATGTGCGCGCCGCGCCGCACGCGCTCGCGCTCGATGTGCGCGAACGCCCATTCCTTCGGGCTGAGCGCGGCGCCGAGCGCGCGCCACGGGCGCAACAGCGTGTTGGGTTCTGCCCGAAGGTTGGCGCGCGTCGCGGCCGGGTAGCAGCCGTTGTGCGTCATGTGCAGCGTCCCGCCATAGCTGCGGCCCATGTCCATGGACACATCAAACCCGCCCGTCTCCAGCATCCGGCACGCGTTGTGCGCGAAGGACAACGCCCGCCAGGCGCGGCCAACGCCGCGGACGGGCACGGGCAGGAACTTCACGCCGGGATGGCCGCATTGCTCGGCGAGCACGGTCACGTCGTGGCCCGCCTCCATCAGCCGGCGCACGAGCCAGAACGTATAAACCTCCGCGCCGCCGCGGTGGGGCGAAAAGTTCTCGATGGTGATGCCGATTTTCACTTGCTCAGCGCTGCACGCAACCGCCGGTCGCGCAGGGCGCGGCGATACTCGACAAAAAACCGCAGCCGCTCGCGCAGGCCGCAGCCGATCGCCTCGCAGGCGGCCCGATCCAGCCGCGCCAGGTCTTTCCGCGCGCGGCTGGCGGGAAGTTCTCCGACATCGGCCAGGCCGTCGAGGTCAATCAGGTGGATTTTCCGCTCCGGCGCGGGACCGACGAGGATGTTCTGCGTCTTCATGTCGCGATGGCTGAAACCCGCGTCGTGCAACGCAGCGACGAGCCGCGCCAGCCGTCGCAGCAAATCCCGCCGCGCGGCCAGCGGCAGTTCGCGATTGTCTTGCAGGAACTGGTGGAGCGCGCACGCGCCGGTCAGTTCCACGCTGACAAGGTAGCTGTGCCGCAGGAACCCCAGTGTGCGCCAGTCGGCATACGCGACGGCCTTGGGGGTGGGGATTTCGCAGAGTTCGAGTTGGTAGGCCTTCACGCAGGCTTCTCGCGCGCGCGAGCGCCGGAACAGGTCCTTGACCCGCGTCAGCAGCCGACTGGGGTTGGCGCGCTTGAGGATGAAGCCCATGTAGTGGCCCACGGTGGAACTGCGGGCGTCCTTGATCAGCACGCGGGGCCGGGTGAGGAGGCGGTTCGGGCCTTCGATGATGACCTCCGTCTCGGCGTTGAACAGGCCGCGGCGCACGTGCCAGAGCAGGCCCGCCCCCCGCGCAACGCCGAAGTCGCGGTTGATCTTCAGGCAGCGCAGCGCGCGCTCGCGCCGCGCGAACTTCACGCAACGCACGGCCAGGTCCTCAATCCGCCGCGACAGCCTCGGCAGCCGCGCCGCCTGGTCCTCGCCAAGATAAGCCCGGAGAAATCGCAGCCGATCCGTGGACGAACTGCTCAGCGCGAAGTAAATGTGCAGCGTGAGGAGGTTCGACACGCGCTCGGACCACGGCACGCAGTGGTGGACAATGATGCCGTCCAGGTCCACGAGCCGGAACTCCGGCCGGCCCGTCGCGGCCACGCGCATGAGGATGTTCGAGCCGTGCAGGTCCACCTGCAGCACGCCGCGGTCGTGCAGCAACCGCACGAACTTCCCCAGCTCCCCTGCGAACGCCTGCCGCAATCGCGGCCCCATCGCGCCCGGACGGCCACCGCCATGTCCTTCAAGAAAATCCGCAATCGTTTCCCATCCCGACAGTCCCTCGGTGATCAGCGTTGCTTCCTGCAGCGTGCGCATGAACCGGGTTTCGCCGACCGCCAGGTGTGGCGCGATCGGCACCCCACGCGCCGTCAGCCGCCGCGCAAGCCGCCATTCCTCCATCGCCGGGCTGGTGCAAAACGCATACTTCAACTGCCGCCAGAAATAGTTCCCGATCAGGTAGCTCTTCAGGTAGATCGTGCGCGGCCCGTCTGGCCCGTCCATTTTCATCCGATACACGACCTTCGCGCGCGACTGCTTCACGCGGGTCATCGGCGCCTGCCGGATCCGCCCCGGCTGCTGCTGGCTGAACAGAAACCGCCGTTCCCCCGCCGCGACCCGCCACTGTTGCAAGCCGTGCCGGACGCGCATGATTTGCTGTGCACCATCGTCGGACATCGCGCGCATGGTAGAAGCCGCGGCCACGGCCTGTCAACGCGGCGAACACGCAACCGAACAGACACCCAGAATTCAGTCTTTCTAAGTTGCAAGAGACGTGAGCGGAAGGAACTGCATTTGGAGCTAGACAAAGAGCCGCTCATGCCCCATGCTATCGTCGCGATGAAATCCAACTCGACTGGCTCCACCCCCTCGAATACCGGCCGCCTCCAGGTCCGGCTCATCACCGAACCCGCCGACTGCCACCGCTTCGATCAACTCCTCCACCGTAACTA
>DYDC01000282.1 GCA_020718125.1 Methylacidiphilum sp.
TCGAGCAGCAGGAGGACGCGATGAACCGCATCGTGAAGGCCGCGCGCGGCTAGGTGCGAAACCTTGTCAGACAGCCCAACCGACGATGCTGCGCCCCAGCCTTTGCATAACGTGAACCGTTCCCGATGATGACTCCATGCACTGGTTGACCTCTCTTTGTTCCTTCGTTCTCGCGGTCGCGCTGCCCGCCGGCGGCGCGACGTGGACACGCGTGTTGGTGGATCGTTTCATCCAGTCGCTCGCGGTGGACCCGCGTAATGCCGATCTCGTCTATGCCGGCGGCACGGACCATCCGTATCACGACGAACCGCTCGGCCGCGGCCTGATGCGCTCGCGTGACGGCGGCCGCACGTGGGAATCGTTGAACGCGCCGGAGCTGACCCGCGCCAAGATCGCCTCGATCACGGTGGACCCGCGCCAGCCGTCGCGGCTCTACGTCTGCACGTCCGGCAACGGGATGTTTGTTTATGAGGATCAGGAGACGGCCAAGGGTCATGCGCCGTAGCACAACGCGAAAGCGAGTGTGCCAGCCTTGGTCTGTGATGCGGCAGGCGCCGGTGGCGTGCTTTACTTCTTCTTGTCCCAGCCCTGGGCCTTGATGATCTTCTCGACGTCGGCCTTCGGCCCGAAGTCCGCGGGAACGAAATTCCACTTCGCGAGATACTTGAGCGCGTCGCCAACCTTCTTCACCTCGTCCTTTTTCGGCTCAAGCTGGCCGGAGGACAGTTGCTTGAGGCTGGCCGCGTAGGCGCAGGCCGTCTGTTCCACCTTCTTGGAGGTCGCGTCATCTTTCTCGTAAACGAGCGACTCGGCGCGGCGAAGCATCTGCTCGACCGCGTTATCGCCCTTCTTGGCGGCGTCCTTGCGGATCGAAGCGGCAAGCTCCTTGCGCTTCGCGGCCGTCGCCTTGGCCGAAAGCGGACCGCGGACACCGCCCTTGGCGGCGGCTGCGGGCAGCGGGCGATACCAGATGTTGCGGAAGCGGACGGGACTGCCGTGGTCCTGCAGCTTCAGCGGGCCTTTGTCCGCCAGCGGACCGACCTTCGTGCGCGCGCGGTGGCCGGTCGGGCCTTCGATCTGCGTGCGGTCCTGCGCGAGCACGCCGTTGCAATAGACGGTGACCCAGCCGGGCTGGACGCACTCGTCGTCCTTGTAGATCGGCTTGTGGAAGGTGATGTCAATGTATTGGAACTCGCCCGGCGGCCGCAGGGCGTTGGCCAGCGGCGGGTTGACGCCATACATCGAGCAGGCCATGCCGTCGGCGTAGGTGGGGTTCTTGTAGCTGTCCAACACCTGGATTTCGACGCCGAGGAGGAAGATGCCGCTGTTGCCGCGGCCCTGGCCGTCGCCCTCGACCTTGCTCGGCGCGGCCCACTCGACGTGCAACTGGCAGTCGCCGAACTCTTCCTTCGTGCGGACATAGCCCGACTTCGGCACGCACTCCATGTTGCCGTCCTTGACGATCCACTTCGTTGGCTCGTTCGGTTTTTTGTCGGAGCACCACTTCGAAAGACACGCCTCGGTGCCGCCGAACAAAATGACCGCGTCCGCCGGCGCCTTGGCCTTCGTCTCCATCTCGCTGGCCGGCAGGGGCGCGACGACCCTGGGCTGCGGCCGGTTCTGGTCGTGGACGCACCACGGATGACAATCGTCCGGCGGATCGCCGTAGAACGCGTGGCCGGTGGAACCCGCCGCGAACGCCGCCACAGCGGACGACAACGAAACACCAACGAAGGAGATGGCTCGGAAAGATTTCATGGTGATTTTTCTAGTGTGAGTCGGGCCGGTGTTCAAGACTGGACTGGCAGGCCGTGAGGGTTTGCCCGGCTGCCGCGGCGATCTCGTCCGCCGCGAAAGCCAGTTCCCGTTCGCTGATCGTCAACGGCGGCGTCAGCGTCAGCACATTGCCGTGCTCGCCGCCGCCAAGCGCGAGGATGCCGCGCCGGAGCAGACGCTGGACGGCGCGTTGGCAGGCCGACGCGTCGCGCAGTTCGACGCCCTTCATCAGGCCGAGGCCCCGCCCCGGCAGGCGATCCTGAAACGCGCGGGCACGTTCGTCGAGCCGCAGGCGCTTCATCTCGGCCAGCGTGGCCAGCGCCATCGCGCAGCCGAGCGGGTTGCCGAGGTGCGTGCTGGTATGGAGCGCTTCGCCCGCGCTTTCGGGCCACGCATCCATCACGTCGTTGCGGCCGATGCAGGCGGCGATGGGAAAACCGTTGCTCATCGCCTTGCCGGCGCAGATGAGGTCCGGGACGACGCCCCAGTGCTCGACCGCGAACCAGCGGCCGGTGCGGCAAAAGCCGGTGAACACTTCATCGGCGATCAACAACGCGCCGTGTTCGTCGCAGACGCGGCGGAGCATCGGCAGAAAATCATCCGTCGGCACGACCACGCCGCCGCGACCGAGGATCGGCTCGACGATGACCGCGCCGATGCCGCGTTCGCTTTCATCAAACGCAGCACGCACGGCTGCTTCGGTTGGCGCGACGTGGACGGTGAAACCGGGCAACTGCGGGTGGAACGATGTGCGGAAGAACTTCCACGCCGTCGCGTCGAGCGCGCCGTAGGTGAGGCCGTGGTAGGCGCCGGTGAAAGCGATGACGCCCGGCTTGCCCGTCGCGAGCAGGGCGGTCTTCAGCGCCGCCTCGGCGGCTTCGGAGCCGGAGTTGGAAAAGAGGATTTTCGAGTTCTGATTTCTGATTTCTGATTTGCCGTTCCAACGGCCAAATGTGAGCGCGGAAAGCTCGGCGGCTAGCCGGATCTTGAGTTCGTTCGGATGCACGTCGCCCATGGCGTGGCCGAGGCGGCCAAGCTGACGGCGGGCGGCGGTGGTGACGCGCTGGTTGCCGTGGCCGACGCTGGCGACACCGAACGCGGCGGTGAGGTCGAGGAAGCGGTTGCCGTCGGCGTCCCAGACGTTGCAGCCTCGAGCGCGGTCCCAGAACACAGGCCAGTCGCGCGAGACGAAGGTGGTGTTGCGGCACTCGTGCCGGCGCAGTTCGCGCGCGAGCGCGCGCGAGCGCGGGCCGGGGATGCGGGTTTTCAGCAGCGGCAGCACTAGACTCCTTTGGCGGTGGGTTCCCAGATGTATTTGTGCATCTGGAGCTGGAACCGGACAGGCAGCTTGTCGGCCAGACTGCGTTCGACCAGTTCGCGCATGGTGATCGGGTGCTGATCCGGCGGCACGGGCTTGAGCGACGGATCGCGCTGTTCCGGCGCGAGCGGCTGCGCCCACGAGAAGAGCACGACGCACTTGTCGGCGAGCGCCAGCCGTTCGAGCTGCTGGCGCGCCCAATCGTAGTCCTCGCGGGTGGCGATGACGAACTTGACCTCGTCAGTGCGGCGTAGTCGGGGAATGTTCTGCCAGCGGTTGCGGTCGCACTCACCGCTGCCGGGACATTTGAGGTCCATGACGCGGATGACGCGCGAATCCACTCCTCTGATGTCGAGCGAACCGCCGGTTTCCAGCAGCACAGTGCGGCCGAGGTCGGCCAGGCGCGTCATCAGGGGCGGCGCGGCCGGCTGTAGCAATGGTTCCCCGCCGGTCAGTTCCACGAGGTTGCAGTCGAGTTGGGCAACGCGATCCACGACCTCGTCGAGCGTCATGCGCGTGCCGTCGGTGAACGCGTAGGCGGTGTCGCACCAGGAGCAGCGCAGGTTGCAGCCGGCGAGCCGCACGAAGATGCACGGCAGGCCGGCCCGCGTGCCCTCGCCCTGGATGCTGCGGAAGATTTCGTTGACGCTGAGAGTATCTGCCACAGCCGCAGGCTAACAGAGGCCCTCGTGAGCGTCAAACAGCCGCCGGCCAGCCCTTGCGTTTCGGCCCTGGGACGACGAAGTTTCGCCGGAGCCGGGGAGCCGAAAGGAGATTGGCCATGACAGTGGAACTGACAGACAAGGAAATGGAAGTCGTGGTGGAACTGCTCGAGACCCACCTGAAGGACATCCTCGTGGAGATCCGCCACACGACCAGCCGCGAGTTCAGACGGGAGCTTCAGGCGCGGGAACAGGTCATCGCGGCGTTGCTGGGCAAGGTGGGCGCGCTCCAGGGGAAACCGTGACGGTGCCGGGCGCAACTTGACACACGCGCCAAGTCCCGAAAGGGACGGTCGAGAATAG
>DYDC01000283.1 GCA_020718125.1 Methylacidiphilum sp.
CCCCTCAACCCTCAACCAGAAACCCTCAACCTTCTGCGCGCCATCCGCCCGCCATCTCGATTCGTAAAGGTCGTGCCATGCCCGCGAGAATGCGCCGCCAGCCGCTTCAACGCAAGCTACATGTCTGATGTTGAGACCTGACCCCGATCACGCTTGTCGTCCTCGACGATGGCCACGGTGATCGCCATGGCCGCGGGCTAGAACGTCTTCGCCACTTTGCTCGCTTCGAGGTAGCGGCCGTAGGCGTCGTCCCACGCGGCGCGGTCCTTCGATGGCTCGCAGGTCGTCACCGGGAACGAGTTGCGCACCACCTCGCGCGCCTGGTCGAGCGAACCGACGGCTTTGCGGGCGATGGCCTGCATCAGGATGTTGCCGATGGCGGTCGCCTCGATCGGGCCGGTGATGACCGCGCGGCCCGTGGCGTCGGCGGTGAGTTGGTTCAACAGCGTGTTCTGCGTGCCGCCGCCGACGATGTGGATGACGGAGACCTTCTTGCCGCGGCATTCCTCGACGCGCTCCAGCGTCCACCGATACTTCAACGCGAGGCTCTCGAACGCGCACCGCGCGATGGCGCCCTTGTCTTGCGGCACGGGCTGGCCGGTGCGTTCGCAGAAGCCCTGGATCGCGACCGGCATGTTGGCCGGCGCGAGGAACTCGTGGTGGTCCGGCTCGACGATGGAGGTGAGTGGCGTGGCGGCCGCGGCCATCTCCATGATCTCGCCGTAGTGCAGCTTTTCGCCGGCGCGTTCCCATGCGCGGCGGCATTCCTGCACGAGCCAGAGGCCCATGATGTTCTTCAGGAACCGGATCGTGCCGCAGACGCCGCCTTCGTTGGTGAAGTTGTAGCCGGCGGTCATGTCGTTGATGAGCGGCTCGTCCAGTTCCGCGCCCATGAGCGACCACGTGCCGCTGCTGATATAAACATGGTCACGGCCGCGCGCGGGCACGGCGGCGACGGCGCTGGCGGTGTCGTGGCAGCCGGACGCGACGACCGGCACGGGGCCGAGGCCGGTCTCGGACTGCACGCTCTTTCGCAGCGGGCCGAGCACGGTGCCGGGCTGGACGATCTTTGGCAGGATGCGCGTGGGGATGCCGAGCTTCTTGAGCAGCGCGGTGTCCCAGGACTTCTTGCGGGCGTTGAGGAACTGCGAGGTGCTGGCGATGCTGTATTCGCAGGCTTTCTTGCCGGTGAACCAGTAGTTGAACAGGTCGGGCATCATCAGGAACGTCGCCGCGTTGGCGAGCTGCGGGGATTTCCTGCGGGCCAGCGCGTAGAGCTGGTAGAGCGTGTTGAACTGCATGAACTGCAGGCCCGTGCTCGCGTAGATGGTCTTGCGCGGGATTTTGCGGAGCGCGGCGGCCATCGCGGGCGCGTTGCGCGCGTCGCGGTAGCAGACCGGCGGGCCGATCAACTCGCCGTCCTTGTCGAGCAGGCCGAAGTCCACGCCCCACGTGTCCACGCCAATGGCGGCGAGGTCGCCGGGCCGCTGCCGCGCGGCGATGGCGCAGGCGTTCTTCAGTTCACCCCAGAGGCGGAACGTGTCCCAGTAAAGCGTCTCGCCGCAGCGGACGCCGCCGTTGGGGAAACGGTGCACGTCCTCGAGGCGCAGCGTGGCGCCGTCGAAGTGGCCGAGGACGCCCCGGCCGCTCTCGGCGCCGAGGTCGAAGGCGAGGAATTTCTGTGTGGCGGGCATGGTTCAACTCTCCGATGGTTCTGGTTCGCGTTTGGACAAGCGCACGGTTCGCTCCTGCAAATCGCGCGCGAGTATAGCCGCGCGCCGCGCCAGTGCAACCCTCGACAGTGAAGTAGCTCACGCCTTTTTGCCGCGCTGTTCCTTCAGCCAAAGCAGCCGTTCGCGGTCCACATGGTCTTGCTCGCGGTAAGTGGACTTGCTCTTGATCAGCGTGTCCAAGCTGGCATACACGATCGTCACGCCGGCCATCTCCACGCGCTCGGCATCCCGGATCGCTTCTTCATACGTAACCGTCCACGCCTGCTTGCTGACATCCACCTCCACGGCGTCGGCGATCTTCACCACCACGTTCTCTTCCAAGTCCTTCACAGTCAACTCATGCGCGGCCCCGTCGGGCAACTCGGCCAGCGCGTTGATGACTCGCTGAAAGTTCTCCAGCGTCGGTTCCACCAGCAAATCCACGTCCTGAGTTGAGCGAACCAAGCCGTGCAGGATACAGGCGCACGCGCCCACCACCACGTAGTTGACCCGATGCTTTTGCAGCAACTGGCAAACGCGCCAGAGATCGTCCTGCTTCAGCGAAGCCGGGGATTCGTCTGGTTCTGGCGCCATTGCTCCAGTGCCTCCCATGTGCGGAACTTGAAGACCTTGCTCCGCGGCCGGAGCCAGGGGTTCCACCGGTCAACCCGCTCGCGGAGCTTCTGCGCCTGCCGCAGCAACTCCAGCGGGCCGAGCGGTTTTGCCTTGCCGACCGTCTTCATGTGCCCATCATAACTGGCCGCACCTGCTCTGGCAATCTCAACGTCCATAGGAGGACCCAAATCCAGGCGCCGCCCCACCACTCCACGCCTCCAACTCTCCACTTTCACTTCTGCGGCCCGCCCCTTCCTCCGCTCACCGCGCCGGACCCGCCGCTGCCCGAAAACCGATCATGCGTGGATGGTCATGGCCGACGCGCTTAGTTCCACGAAACTGTGGGTTGACAAAGCCGAGACCAGCGCGGGCAGGTTGGCCGCAAGCAACCGGGACAACGCGTCGTTGGTGATGTTGCCGGTGGAAATCAGGAGAAGCTTGGACGGCGTGCCGCGCAGCAGGAACGACGTCACAAAGTCACTGTCCTCGGGCGCCACCACCCGTCCCTCCCGGTCCGCCAGTTCAGCAATGGCGTCATCCGGCGCGCGGTTCCCCCGCGGAAGGTCGAGGCTATGCAACACCTCATGGCCGGCCGCCGCCAGATCGCGACCGATTCGCCGCGGAAGCTGCGCGTCCACCACGAACTTCATGCCGTCACCGGCTCCATGCGTTGCACGCGGCTCAGCCGGGCGCCGTAGGCGCGGGCCGCCCGCAGGTCGTCAGCCTCCAGATCGGGATAATCCGCCAGAACCTGCTCCTGGCTCATGCCGCTGCTGAGCAACTCCAGCAAGAACTCCACCGGATAGCGCAAACCGCGAATGCACGGCTTCCCGTGGCAGACGCGGGCATCCATCGTGATCCGTGAAAGCAAAGTGTCGTTCGCCATGACCCACGCTTACACCGGCTGCCACCGACTGCCAAGAATAGGTTCCGAGTTGTTCATGCGCAGTTATCCCGCACTTGTCATTCTCCGCCCCCCAATACTCCACGACTCCAACACTCCAACCGCCCTTCCGCGCGCCACTCCCTCCGCTCACTGCGCCGGACCCACCGCCACCCGAAAACCGCCGCTGCTACGCGCGTGGGCCTCCTTGGAAGGCTCGCGGTAGGCGCACCGTGTGGTGCTGGGACCGTTTGAGAACGCACCACCGCGCGCCACTCGCCCAAAAGAGCCAGTTCCGGTGTTGCAGTCCTCGTGCGCCCCGACTGGAACAAAAACGTCCAAACACCATTCCCGCACGTTGCCAAGCAAGTCCGCCAAACCGAACTTGTTTCGCCCACGCGCGCCGTAGTGGTCCACGGGCGACATGAATTCGAAGGCATCCGCTGTCCCCGGCCAGTTCAAGCGGTTGTTGCCTCCCGCCTTTGCCTCGCCCCACCAACACTTTGTCTGTGCGCCTGCACGGCATGCATATTCCCACTCCGCCTCTGTCGGAAGCCGAACAACCTGTCCTGTCGGCAATCGCCCCGCCGTCTGTTCTCGCTCCGTCAGCCAAACGCAGAACGCGACCGCGTCATTCCAACTGATGCAGCACGCTGGATGATTGTCCCTCAGCTTGATGCCTAACTTTGGGTCTTGCCAGTTCGCGCCTTTAACCGCCTCCCACGCTTCCTTGTCCCGGCCAACAGAAAACGAGTCGCCCTTATTCTCGCCGTCGGTTATGTAGTCTCTGGCCGGAAACTCCCGTTTTCTGGAGCGGTGCCAAGCGTTGAGGGCGGCGTGCAAGCAACGAGGGGGTGTGTTTGGGTGCGGTAACAGCCTGCACGCGCCCCATCGGCCGCCGA
>DYDC01000284.1 GCA_020718125.1 Methylacidiphilum sp.
GGTGCGGGTGTCAAGTTGCGCCCGCCTTCGCCCGCCCCGCGAGGATTAACTTGGAGGACGCGACCCCGTCGGCTACGTTCCTCGTGCGATGAGCCGTTGCGTTACAGCAAAAGCAGCACCCGCATCATGAAACCAACCACCGAAGGAGGCGCCATGACTGAAACCAAACAAAAAACCGAACCACAACCCTCAACAAGGTTCCGCAAACCCGTTACCGGAGGTTCCCTCCGACATCCGGCCAACGGCAAGCAGCACCCGCCGCTGGAGGATAGGCTGGCCCGCTATGTCCGGCAGCAGGAAGCAGCCGGCGAGTTCGAGCACTGCGCTGCCCCCACCGATTGCGTGGCCGAACTCAAGGCCCGGCAGAAATCATCGCGCCATGCACTGCGAACTGCGGCGGCTTAACCGCTTCCTGCGCGACTTCGACAAGCTCACCGCTGCTGAGCAGGAAGAAGTCATCCGGGCCATCGAGTTCCTGATCGCCCACCTCAACGTCCGCCAGCCCTTGTCCAAGGGACTCGGCCTCAAGAAACTCACCCGCCGCCACTGGGAACTCCGCGCCGGCCTCCAACTGCGGAATGTTTACGAACTGGACCAGTCCCTCATCCGCCTCATCATCGTCGCCAACCATAATGACGTGGAACGGTTCCTCCGCAACGTCTAGTCCCCGCGTCAGGCTTCGTGCTTGCCTCTGGTCCGCATACAGACGGGACTACCCGGCGGGCTTGCGGGACTCGCGGAATTGGAAACCCTGCGATTTCCAAAGGAAAAATGGCGCGCCCGGGAGGACTTGAACCTCCGACCCTCTGATCCGTAGTCAGATGCTCTAATCCACTGAGCTACGGGCGCGCCGAAGTGCGGCAAACAATAGCAACGGGCCGCCCGATTTCAACCGCGAAGTTTGCGCCGTAATACCTCCCCGCCAGCGCGCTTCACTGCGGTCCGGTCAGTTGGAAGTCGTCGAAGTAAACCTTCCCGGCGCCGACCATCTGGAGGTAGAACCAAAACGGCATGGACTGGCCGCGGCTGTCCTTGGAGCCGGGGATCATGAAGGTGCGGGTGAATCGCTGCCACGACGGGCCGGCGGCAACCTGGCCGTCCACCTTGTGCACTTCCCAGGAGCCGGTGCCGCGCTTGGCGGGGTTCTCGATCGCTTCGACCATGCCGAGGAACCAGTTCACGCGGATGTCCTGGCCGCGATACCAGAAGGAGAGGGTGTAGGTCTTGCCGATGGTCAACGCCGCAGTGGTGGTGCTCAGCCATTTGCCGCCGATTTCCCAGGTGTGGGGGAGCCAGTTGTCGAGGCCCCAGCCCCAGTCCGGGCTGGCTTCCCAGAACATGTTGTAGCCGGGATAGCCGTGGAGGTAGGACCATTTCAGGAACCGTTTGCCGCTCTTGGGTTTGATCTGCTCGCCGCCGGCGCCCGCGTCGGATTCCAACGCCTCGGCCAGGAAGGAGGAGTTGGAGTATCGGGAGTAGGCATAGCCCCAGCCGGCGGCGTATTGGGAATCCTTCTCGGTGTCCACGCCGGTCAGCAAGGTGGGTTTGCCGATGACCGGTTTGCCTTTGCTGCCGGTGTTCAGGGCGATGAGGACGCGACCGTCGTTGCGGCCGAAGAGCAAATCAAGAAGTCCGTCCTCATTCCAATCGCACGGGTAGGCGCAGACCATCGGCTGGATGAAGGTGTTGGTCGGGCCGCCGACGGGGATGTATTCGGTGAAGTCGAGCACGGTGGGGGCGGCCTTGCCTTGCAGGGCGGCGACGGTGCTGCCGCCGGCGCGTTTCTTGCCTTTGAAGAAGCCCAGCCGGCCTTCGCGTTCGCCCGCGAGCAGGTCGGCAACGCCGTCGCCGTCCCAGTCGCAGACGATCGGCGTGAGCTGTTCCTTGCCTTCGCCGTAGGCCAGCGGATACTTGCCGCCCTCGTCGAAGATGGGGTTCTGGGCGGAACCGCTGTTGAGGAAAATCCAGACGCTGTTGGCGGAGTAGGTGCCTTCGCCGACGAGGAGATCGGGCCGTCCGTCGCCGTTCCAGTCGCTGACCCACGGCGCGGCATAGTTGCCGATGAGCAAGGCCCGCTTGCCGTAACGCAACGGCGTGGCGTCCAGCGTGTCGTTCGCGTAGTTGAACATGCCGATGCGGGGCTTGCTCATCACCGTCGTGAACTTCGGCTCGTTGCGGGTGCCGATGTTCAGGATGACATGGACGTTGCCTTCCGAGTTGCCCGTGACCAGGTCCAGCTTGCCGTCGCTGTCCCAGTCGCAAACGTGGAGCTTGCAGGCCGTGCCGAAGAACGTCGGGACGAACTGGCCGGTCCTGAACGCGGGCTTGCCCTTCGCGCCAAAGTTCTTGAACCACCACACGAACCCACCCGCGTCGCCCACCACAAGGTCTTTCAGGCCGTCGCCGTCGAGGTCCACGAAGTTCGGCGAGCACGGGAACGCCGTCGAGGTCGCCGTGGCGCCCTCGACGATGATGGACTCCGCGCGGGAATGGACCAGCAGCAGGTTGCTCTTGTCCACGCCGTCCCAATTGTTGACCAAGGGACCGGCCCTCTCGAAGTCGCCGTGGATGAAATGATTGGTGCCCGCCGCGAAACCCGCCAGCGGAACCAGCAGGTAGATGGCGGCCCCCAGACGACCGACAGTCGCTTGGATGATCCGTTTGGCGATTGGAAGCTGCATTCCGGCGTGTGTCTCCCGTGTCACTCCGGCTTGAGGCCCATGGACCGCAGGCGGTTTTCGTAACGGTTCAACAGGTGGACCACGATGTTGATGCCGAGTTTGTAGGTGGTCAGCACGGACTCGTCGTTGACGTTGCGGTAGTGGGTGGCCGTGTAGTAGCTGCCGAAATGCGGCCCCCACTTGTAGTAGCCCGACCGCGGCCCGGTGCGGTAAAGCTGGCGGTCTATGCGGTCGTTGTCATCCAGCGCCGATTCCCACAGGTCGCCATAGGCGTTGAGCGTGTAGATCACGGCAATCTCGTCGGCCAGCAGCCGGATGACTTCGATCGGCTCGCGGTAGAAGTTCATCCCGACCGGTAGCGCGCGCAGGGTGAACCAGGAATACATCACCGGATGGACTTCCGGCAAAAACTCGAAGTCCTTGTCGGTCAGCACCCGTTTCATCTCGCGGCGGAACGCCATGTCGAACCGCGACCGCCGGCCCGGCAGGCTGTTGTCGGCCCAGATCGCGCCGCCGGCGTGCAGATACTGCCGGAGGTTCTCGATCTCCTCGTCGGTGAACGTGAAGTTCTTGTGGCCCGTCACGAAAATGAACGGCGGCTTGATGGTGAAGAGGTCCTTGCTGGAGACAACGATGGGCGTGGGCTGAATCTTCTGCCGGATGCGGTCCTTCGACCAGCGCGACACCTGGAGCGTCAGGTTGGAGAGCGAGGCCGGGTTGCAGTTCCAGTCGCCGTGCTGGTAGACCGCCCAGTAACACTGGAACTGGGCGCGCGTCGCCTTGCCGGTGCCGGTGACGCCGGTGCCGGCGCGGACGAAGTTGTGGGCGCGGGCGAGCACCCGTTGCAGCTTGACGCCCGCAAGGTTCGCCCCACTGCTGAGGCTGTCCGTGCTGAGCTTGACCTTCACGTCACCCGGCCCCCGGTCGGTCTGCCGCAGGGCGGTCGGGTTCGCGTCGGCCACGGGTCGTGTATAAAACGCGGCCGGCGCGCCGCCGGCCACGGTGATCATCGAAGCGCTCGCGGCGCGGCCCGTCGCGGTGGTCAGCTTGGCGTTGCGCTGTTCCGACGGCGGCGGGGGTGGCGGGGGCGGGGGGCGGTTGGCGTCCAGTTGCTGCGGCGAGGGCGCGGTGAAGACAGCCACGGCCGTTGCGCCGCCGACGTGGGTCACCTCATAACTTCCGAAGAGCAGCACGAACAACAGGTGGAGCAGGAACGCCACGAGGTAAAACGGCAGCGAACGCAGGCGGTCTGCAACCCCCATCACCCACTGTTGGAAATTGGCTGCTGCAATCATGGACGCGTCACTCGCCGGCTCTTCTACCGCAGGCTTGGCTGAATCGCAACGACAATCTAGCAGCACCGTGGCGCGCGGGCGCAACTTGACACACGCGCCAAGTCCCGAAAGGGACGGTCGAGAATAGC
>DYDC01000285.1 GCA_020718125.1 Methylacidiphilum sp.
GCCACGCTTGCTGTATTGTCGCGCACGCCGGAGTCGCGTAACATGGCGGGTGTATTCCGGCATGAAGATTCCAGCAAACGAGTGGGCGGCAATTCTGGCGCTGGCGCTCGCGGCGATGGGCTGCGGTGAACGGCCGCCGGAGAATCCCGTGCCGGCTCCGCCCGGGTCCGGACGGATCGTGTTGGATGAGGTCCGCCACGACTACGGCACGATGGACCAGGGGCAGGAGGTGACGCACGTTTTCCTGATCGGCAACAAGGGCCGCGGCGTCTTGCGGCTGCTGGGGACCACGACGACCTGCGGTTGCGCGGCCATGGTGCTGGACGCGAAACGGGTGCTGCCGGGCGGAACGGCACGGCTGGAGGTGACGTTCCGGTCGAGCAGTTTTGTCGGCGCGGTGGAGAAGCACGTGTTCGTCCAGTCCGACGATCCGCGGCAGCCGCAGGCGACGCTGACGCTCCGCGCGAAGGTCCAGCCGGCTTATGTCATCGAGCCGCCCGTTGTGAATCTCGGCGAAATCCAGCGCGGCACGGGTGCTGTGCGCGAGATCGTCGTCCGCAACGCGAAAGGCCGGCCGTTCGGCGTCAACAGCGTTACCGTTTCCAACGACGACCTGAAGTCGGAGCTTTCCCCGAACGACGGCGGCCAGCACCCGGAGTATCGCGTCCGCGTGACGCTCGACCCGAAGCGCAATGTCGGGCCGTTCAACCTTCTCGTCATGCTGCAGACCGACCGCGTCGAGTTTCCGCGTCCGATCATCCTCGTCAGCGGCACGGTCACGGGGCCGGTGCTGGCGCGGCCGCAGGCGGTGTTCCTCGGCCAGGTCTGGCCGGGCAAGCCGTTCCAGCCCAAGACGGTGACGGTCAGCAACACCGGCCCGACGCCGATCGCCATCGAGTCGGTGGACACCGGCGACGAGCGGATCACGGCGACGGTGAAGACCAACGCGACGGGCAGGGAGTTCCAGATCGAAGTGGCGGCGGGGCCGATGTCGCTGGGCTGGTTCCAGCGGACGTTGCGCATCCGCGCGTCGGACTCGGCGACGCCGCTGGAGGTGCCGATGAACGGCGTGGCGCTGAAGGATCCGCAGGGAGCGGCGCAATGAGCGCGACGATTACGCGGCGGCTGGCGGCGGAAACATGCGGCCTGCTCGCGGCTGCAACGGCGCTGGCGCTGGCCGTCAACGCATTTTCGCCGCGCAGCCTCACGCTGACACGGCCATTGACGCTGCGCGAACTGGACCCGCGCTATATCACGGCGGAAGAGAGCAAGGCCAGGTTCGACGGGGGCCAGACGGTCTTTGTGGATGCGCGCCGGGCTGACCATTTCGCGCGGGGCCACGTCGCTGGGGCGCTCAACCTCCCGGCGGAGGAGTTCGCGCAACGCTACGTTGCGCTGGCAAACTGGCTGCCGCGGGAGGCGGACATTGTTGTCTATTGCATGGGCCGGGGCTGCCACGAGAGCCGGCTGCTGGCCGACAAACTCGGCGCGGTTGGCTACAAACGGCTCTGGGTTTTCCGCGACGGTTGGAAGGAATGGCACGCGCGGGGCTGGCCCACCGAAAAATGAACTCGTGGCCAGCCATCCTGTCGCGGTTTGTGCTTGGCGGTGTCTTCATCGTGGCGGGGGCGCTGAAGGTCGTGGACCCGAAAGGGTTTGCGCGTGCGATCGTGGACTACGATCTCGCGCCGGAGATCATCGTGCCGGCTGTCGCGGTCGTGTTGCCGTGGTGGGAGATTGTCGCGGGCGCGCTGGCGATCACCGGCTGGCGGCGGCTCGGCGCGCTGGGGGCGCTGACGCTGATGTCAGCGGGATTCTTCTGCCTCGGCGTGATCACAGTCTTGCGCGGCCTGTCGCCGGAGTGCGCGTGCTTTGGTTTCTTGAGCGAGCGCGTCGGGCCGGCGAATGTCGCGCTGGAGGCGCTGTTGCTGGTCATGAGCGCGTTGCTGCTGTGGAGAGAATTCCGCGCCGGCCAGCAACCCGCGCAGAAGCGGTGAACCGCCCGCGGCGGTCACGCCTCACTTTGCCACGGGGATGACGAGGATCTCCGCATCGAGGGCGCCGGAGTTGTCGTAAACCGGTTGTTCGTTGACCCGCAGCGACAAGGCGCCCAGTTCCTTGGCCACAAACTCATTGCTGGCGCCAATCTCGAACGGGTCGCCAAACCCGACGCGGCCGACGAGCGCGCACGGTGTCAGTTTCGGGCATGGCGGGCGGTTCTTCATGGTCTCGCCCTGCAAGCCATCGGCGCTGCTAGTCTGGCCGGAGGCCTTTCCGTATTGGTAGCTGCCCGATGTGTTGATGCTGACCTTGTCGCCCCGGCGCAGCATGATCCGCGTGTCCTGCCAGTCGGCGTTGGACATCACCTTGATCCGCGACACGGAGGAGAAGCTCACCGACTGCGCCAGTTTGCCCGGCTCGGTAGGTTTCTTTTCGGATGGCTTCAATCCGCCCGGCAGGGTGGCCTGCTTGAAGCCATGGAGCTTCAGTTGCCGCAGGCACCAGTCGTAGTCGAGGAAGGCCACGACGTGCACGTCGTCGAAGGCGGCGGTCGAATCCGTCGCCGCGAGGACGGCGTTGAAGGGTTCTTTGCGGGTCGTTTGGCACTTGAGCGTCTCGCGGCCATCGAGGCGGGCAACGATGTTCGTTTCATCGCGCTCGATCTCCAGGAGGTGCAGTTGCCGCAACAAGATGTTCGCGCATTGGCCCTGGGCGCGTTTGCCGCCCGCGTCACCGACATGCCAGCCCATCGCGCCGAGCCGGAACCCCGCCGTCACGTCGGCCTCCATGTCCCGCAAGCCGATGCAGGCCTCCGTGCCGCTGACAATGCTGGCCCTCGCGCTGACCTTCATCGGGCCGACCAGCGGCGGTTGAAACCCCAGCCACGTCGGACCGAACTGGCTCTTGGACACCACGCCGTCATACACACGCCACGCGAACGCGTCGGCGCGGCCCTTCGCATCGGTCACCTGCCAGTCGGCAAACTGCGCAACGTCGCTGAAATCGTAGTGCATCTCGGCCTTGCCGTCGGGGAGCAGCCGCTTGAATCCCCGGATCATCTGGCGCAGTTGCGACTCCGTGCACGGCGGCGGGCCGTAGCGCGCCGTGACGCGGCCCTGGAAATCCTTCGTCATCCGCGCGTCCATCGTCCGGCGGAACCACTCCAGGTCGAGCGCGCCTGTGATCCTCACATCGTCCAGCGCGACAATCGAATCCGGCGCCACCCAGCAGACCTGGCCGGTGTCCCCGACCGAGCGTCGCGCCGCCAGCGGCCGTCCGCCGACCGGGCCGATCGAGAAGTCCGCCCCATCGAACTTCACGCACAGGTCCTGCGCCTTGCCGGCAAGCGGCGACTGCAGCGCCTCCGCGACCGTCTTGCCGTTCTCGGTCAGGAACATCGTCAGAGGCTGTCCGCCGACGCCCGCGATCAACTGGCCGTTCTTCACCGTGTCGAAGAAGCCGGCGGCGTAGTTGGCGCCTTTGACCAGAAACCCCTTGAAAGTCACGTCCACCGGCCCGACGAACAGCGCGCGATGGAACACCGCCACGTCGTTGGTGAAGCTCTTTTGCAGGAAACCGTCGCGGACTTCCCACGGCCCGCTCAGGAACGTCCGGGCCTCGGAGCCTGGCTCGGGAGCGAAATCCTCGAGTTGGTCCGGCGCAGTGAAATCGTAGGAGAACTCCACGCGATCATCCGGCATCAGCCGGACGGCGCCCCGGAACAGCTCGCGGACGGTCGCCTCATGCGCCGAACTGGTTGCGAGGCGGCGTGTGCTCAGTCCAAGCTGGCCTGTCGGCCGGTTGGTCGATATCTGGCCGGCGGGACCAAGGGGCTGGGGCGTCGGGGCCTTCGCCGCGGGCGGCGTCTGTCCGCTCGCGGCGCAGGCCGTCAAGGCTGCCAACAGCACAATCTGTCCGACACGATACATTTGGCCAATGACGATGGCCGCGCCCGCGCGGAAAATCAAGTCGTGTCATCCGCCGGTAGTGGGTCAGTTTGAAACGGCGCATTTCAAAATTTCTGTTGCAAATGCGTTGGCCGCTGGTAAGGCTCGGCCATGCACAAGCGGTCAAGCATGGACATGAATCAGATGGCGGCATCC
>DYDC01000286.1 GCA_020718125.1 Methylacidiphilum sp.
GGTCTTCGACCTGCCCGATCCGAAGCTGGAGGTCACCGAGCATCAGGCCGAGGTGAAGACCTGCATAAGCGGCTGGGTCAACCGCGCCGCCTTCGTTTGAACCGCGCGCCAGTTCGCTGCCGAGTTCGATGATGAGGTCCACGTTGTCGCCGAGGCTGCGGAGGTTGATGATGGGTTGTCGGGATTGGTGTTGACGTCGAGGTTGGGCACGCCGGCACAATGATAGCCGGGCGAGCGCGCCTCCATCGCCTCGATGCGCGCGGCCTCGCGGCACAACTCTCGCGAGCGCGTGGCCGCCAGCCGCATCGCTTGGCCCAGCCGCAAATCGCTTCCGCCGCTGCAGCTCACGCCGCCGAAGCCGAACAGCAACGGATACTTCGACAGCTTCTGAACGCGGTTGGTGAACTCGGCCACTTCGCGCGGCGAGAGTTTTGTCAGCGACGGCGTCATTCCGCTGATGAGGCCCTGCTTGGCGTATTTCTACATCAACGGCCAGTCTTGAAGCCGTGCGATGACGAGCTGCCCGACCCTCTGTTCCAGCGACATTGCGGACAGATCGGGCGCGGGTTCAGCACAGACAGGCGCCCGGCTGCCAGCGAAGAGCAGTGCAGCGCCTTCCTGCAAGAAGCGTCGGCGGGAGATGGTTGTCATGGCGATGTCGTTCGCTTTGCAAGCGGATGCACGGCCGCGATCCTGCGCAACACTGCGGAGGCTGCGCCGCGGTCGTTTGTCCGGCAAGCTTGTGTGTGTCGTC
Source organism: Methylacidiphilum sp. (assembly GCA_020718125.1). Lineage (GTDB taxonomy): Bacteria > Verrucomicrobiota > Verrucomicrobiia > CAIQCK01 > CAIQCK01 > JACRKA01. Next base: position 755 of record DYDC01000286.1, read on the forward strand.
GCACCACGGCCGCAGCAACATCGCCGTGCCCCGGCGATTCTCCGCCGCGGTCTTCGGCGCTCCCAGGGCGTCGCTACTGTCGGGCAATGAGGTTTCTGTTGCCGTCGGCGTCTGTTCGCGGAATAATACCGCCGCCATGAAAACCATCCATCGAGCCTTGATCTTCACATTCGCATCACTCGCCGCCTGTCTGATCGTGCCCGCCCCGCGCGCGGCCGACCCGCAGGCCAAACCCGCCGCACCCAAGTCCGGCGCGAAGTGCGAGCCAGCCAAGCCCGCTGCCAAGGCCGCAGCGAAGGACGGTGACGAATGGGAATCAGTCTTCGACGGCAAGTCGCTCGATGGCTGGCAGAAGACCGACTTCATCGGCAAGGGCAAGATCGAGGTCAAGGATGGCGCCATTTGTCTCGGCGTGGGCAACGACCTGACCGGCGTGCACAAGGCGGAGCCGCCCTACCGGATGGATTATGAGGTGGCGCTCGACGCGATGCGGGCCAAAGGCGGCGACTTCTTTTGCGGCATGACCTTCCCGGTGGGCGCCAATTGCTGCACGCTCATCGTCGGCGGCTGGGGTGGTTCGCTGGTGGGTATCTCCAGCCTCGACGGCATGGACGCCTCCGAGAACGAGTCCAGCGCATCGAAGAACTTCGAAAACAACCACTGGTATCACATCCGGGCGCGTGTCACGCCGCACAAGATCGAGTGCTGGATTGACGCCGAGAAGGTCATTGACGTGACCACGACCGGCAAACGGATCGGCATGCGCTTTGGTGAAATCGAGTCCTCCGCGCCGTTCGGCATTGCCAGCTACAACACCGCCGCCGTGCTCAAGAACATTCGCGTCAAACCAGTGGACGGCCCCGACACACCGCCGCGGAAGGATTGAAAAGAGTGGGCCGGGCGTCCCGCACGGCCAAGTGATGAATGTTAAGCCGCGCGGGACGCGCGGCCCACGCTGTCTTCAACGCCTCAGCCGCGCGCCGCCTTCTTCACCGCCTCGACGATCCGCCGGTCATCGTCTCCGCGCTCCCAGACCAGCTTCAGGAAGCCCGGTAAATCCATCTTCATCTGCCGCAGGAACGGCCGGTCGCCGCCGCAGCCATACATCAGATCCGCCGGCATCTCGCCGCGCAGTTTCAGCCGCGCCTTCACGATGAGTCGCGGCAGCCACGCGATACCGTCCACCTCGGCTGTCTTAGGCGGCAGACTCTCCATCGTCGCGGTGCGGCCCGACGGTTTGCCGCCCATGACGTTGAGGAAGCAATCGCGCCGGATGGCCGTCACCGCCAGCGTCGTGGTGTAATCCGGCTCGCCGTAGCGGTGGAAGTCATCCACGAAATCAAACAACTCCGGCGCGGGCGGCGGCGCGGGCGCGGCGGGTTTGGTTCCCTGCGCCAACAACGGCGCGATGGAGATGATGAAGGCGATCAGTGCGATGCGGAATGTTCTCATGATGGCTCGTGGAGTTGGTGGTTGCCGTAGGCGCGCAGTGTCGCCGACCACGGCGCGTCCTGCGGGAAGATTTTCAATTCGTCCCCTGCGATGAAGCCCAGGCGCGGGGCTTTCAGCCGCCTGTCTTGAGTTCCACGACGTCATGCGGCGCGGCTTCGCGCATGCCGGCGGGGCTGACGCGCGTGTATCGGGCCTTGTCGCGGAGCTGGGCGAGATTGGCCGCGCCGAGGTAGCCGAGGCCGGATTGGATGCCGCCGATCAAGGTTGCGAGCACGCGGTCCACCGAGCCGGCGGATTCCTTGAGCGCCTCGATTCCTTCGGCGGCCACCTTGCGGGTCGCATCTTTCGCGTGTCCATAGCGCGCGGCGGAGCCGGCCCTCATCGCAGCGAGGCTGCCCATGCCGCGGTATTGTTTGTAGAGCTTGCCGCCGATCTCCATGACGTCGCCCGGCGCTTCGCTGCAACCGGCCAGCAGACCGCCGCACATGACGCCGTCAGCCAGCGTGAGGGCCTTGACGATGTCGCCGGACTTGGTGATGCCGCCGTCGGCGACGAGTGTGACGCCGTGTTTGCGCGCGGTGCGCGAGCAGATGTAGAGCGCGGTCAGTTGCGGGATGCCGACGCCGGCCACGAGGCGTGTGGTGCAAATGGAGCCGGGGCCTTGGCCGGCTTTGATGACGCTCGCGCCGGCCTCGGCGAGAAACTCCACGCCGGCGGCGCTGGTGACGTTGCCGGCGATGATGGGGAGTTTTGGGAACGCGTCGCGGAGCATGCGCACCGCGTCGCCCGCGCCCTTGCTGAAGCCGTGCGCGGTGGAGACCGCCACGGCGTCCACGCCGCGCTCCACCAATTCGCCGACGTGGTTGAGGATGCGCTCGCGGTCGAGTTCGCCGAAGGCGTTGCGCGTGGCGGAAACCGCCGCGCCGCAGATTAACCGATGGGAAGCGTCGCGGGCGGGTTTGAACTGCGCAATGCGCTCCTGCATGATGCGCTCGACGTCGGCCAGCGTGAACAGCCCGCGCAGCCGGTCCTCGTCGTCCACCACCAGCAGTTTGTGGATGCCCGGATGCTCGGCGAAGAACTTGTCGGCGTTCGCGATGGAGTTGCCGCCGAGTTTCTTCTTATTGATGGCATGGACCTGGCCGCGAGGCGTGAGCACTTCGCTGACCTTGCGTTTCCCGTATCGGGGCTTGATCACGTGGCCCGACAGGAGGCCGACAAGTTTGCCGTCGGCGTCCACGACCGGGAATGTGCTGAAGCCGAACTTCTTCGTCTCGATCAACTGGAGCACGTCGCCGATCAACTGGTCCGGCGCGACCTTGATGGGGTCGGCGATGAGGCCGTGCACGGCGTTCTTGACGCGGCTGACCTCGGAAAGTTGCTGGCGCTCGGGCATGTTGTAATGGATGAGGCCCAGCCCGCCATTGAGGGCCATGGCGATGGCCATGCGCGACTCGGTGACGGTGTCCATGTCGGCGGAGACGATCGGGATATTGAGCTGCAGCCCGTCGGCGAGACGCGTCTCCAGCACGGTGTCGCGGGGGAGGATTTCGGAGAACTGCGTGGCCAGCGTCACGTCGTCGAAAGTGAGCGCGACTTGGGCGTTGGCCAGGAAGAATTCGTCCGCCGGGAGGAAGAACTGACCGTCGAGGTTCTGCGATTGCTTCGCTGCCATGCGAGAGTAAAGCAACGCTGCGTGGCGCATGACAAGAGGATTTTTCGGCAGCCTGGACCTTTGTAGCGCGGATTTCTCATCAGGGTAACCAAGACGGTTTGGAGACGGTTACGAGGGGTGCAACTTGACACACGCACCACGATCAAGTTCCAGAGGGACGGACGAGAATAGCCCGGCACTTTAGTGCCGGGAACGCCGCCC
>DYDC01000012.1 GCA_020718125.1 Methylacidiphilum sp.
GGGCTATTCTCGACCGTCCCTTTCGGGACTTGGCGCGGGTGTCAAGTTGCGCCCGGGGTATTGGAGCAATGGAGTATTGGGTTTGCAGTGTCAGCCATCACTCCAATAGTCGAAACGTCTGTCGCTACGGAAACAGGCCATGCGCCGCTGGCGCAGGCAGCTTTAGAGGCTGCGTGGCCGCGCCGCCGGGTTTTGCAAACACCGCGCAGCCGGTGTCGGCGTAGAGCAGCGGCCAGCGGGCCTCGTTGCGGAGGCGGAACTCGATGGTGGAGCCGCGTGGCGCCAGCGCGAGATCGGTTGGGTGCTCATCGAGCAGTTTGCGCCAGCCGTCGCGGCCGACCGTGAAGTCGAGCGAGATCTTCAACGATTGTGGCGGGAAAACCGTGACGTAGCGGCCATCGGCGCTGAAGCGGCACTGGCCGTGGAGTTTCCATGCGGCGTATTCGGCCCACGGATAGAACGCGGCGACGTTGCCGCGGAGGTTGTTCAGGCGCAGAAACTCGACACCACCGACCGGATAATAGACGCCGCCGGGATCGGGCGCAGCCGGCACGCGCAACCACAGCGGATGCGAGCGGAGTCATGTTACCCCGATGACGGCGGCGACGGCCGCCGCCGCCAGCGGAAGCACGACCGGCAGGGCCCGCAGTCGCGGCGGCAGGCTTTGCTCGCGCCAGCGCGCGATGAACTGTTCCACCACTGGTGGCAGCATCGCGACGACGGCCAGGCCAAACAGCGGCACGTCGCGCACCTGCCGGAAACCCATCATGGCGAGCACGGCTAGTGTGAGCCAGCGATGCAGCCCCTTTTCGCGCGCGACAGCGAGCAATACAAATGCGGCCGCGGCGGAGAGGAGCGTGACTAAGGCGAGGCGGGTGATGGTGAATGGTCTGGCGATGAGGTGCGTGCCGAGGATGGCGAGGCCGGCAACGACGCCGGCGTGGAGGTTGGCCCAGAGGACAAAGAGAAGGGGGATCAGCCACGTGGCGCGTCCGCATTGGAGCCAGGCGATGAGCAGCGGCACGAACAGCAGCGTGAACATCGCCGGGCGCCACGGCATCGCGCCGACGGAGATGCGGGGCAACGCGATGGCGAACGTGAGCAGCGTGACGATCGAGGACGCGCCAGCGCGCCGGGCCGTGCGATAGGCGAGGACGCAAGCGCCGAGCATCATGACATGGGTCAACGCGCGGGCCGTCGCGCCACCGCCGGCTGTGAAGAGCGGGTAAACGACGGAGTGGGCGCTGCGGATGGACGTGCTGATCTTCGGTTCGCTGCCGTGCTATTGGTTCGAGAGCTGGATATGCGGGACGATGCACGCGGTGATGTTGGGCTGCTATTCGATGCGCTACGTGATGGCCCCAGTGCTCGCGGTGGTGTTGTATCGTGCGCGGAACGAGGTTGTATTCCGCAACTTCATGCTGGCTGTAGTGGGCGCGCTCTACGCCGGCTACATCGGTTACCTGCTCGTGCCAGTGTCGCCGCCGCTGGTGTTGAAAAGCCTGCCGCTGGCGGAACAACTCAAGGCAAACAACCCCGCCGTGCGGGCGGTGCTGGAGGCTTACACGAGCGGGCCGCTGCGCACGCCATGCGACTGTTTTCCCAGCCTGCACACGGCAGTGACGGTGGTGGCGCTTGTGTCAGCGTGGCGGCACGCGCGGCTATGGTTCTGGGTGCTGCTGCCGTTTGGGACGGGACTCGTTCTTGCGACGCAGTATGCACGCATCCACTTCGCGATTGACCTGATCGCCGGCGCGGTGCTGGCGGTGGTGATGGTCTGGGCCGCGCCGCGGGTGAACGCGCGCTGGTTTGGTGACGCGCGTTATCGCACGTCGTCGGCGGCGGGATCGCCGGAGCCGGCGTCGGCGCCACGATAGGAGGCGAGCACGAGGTCGCTGAGGTGTTTCTCGGCGTTCTCGACGGCGGCGCGCGGGAGCGTGAACTCGGTCTGGCCGGAGTTCTTCTTGATGAGCTTCAAGCCGAACTCGTAATCCTTGAACAACTCGTGGCAGATGTCGCGCACGGGCTGGTGGGTGGTCATCGCCCGCTCGACAATGGCCTCGGCGGCGTCCGTCTCCAGGAGCAGCTTGCACTCGTGTTTCTGGTTGAACCGCTCGATCCATTCACGCACCAACATCCCGGCGGCGACGCGCTCTTCGTAGCCTGTGTCGGTCATGATCTTGTGAAGTTCGGCATCGGGATGCTCGACCAGCGCGGGCGTGACCACAAAGCGGCGGATGTTGGATGAGGGGAGCTGAAACTTGAACTCGCGCAGGACGCGCTCGCAGACGGTGACGAGCGCGCGCGCTCCGGTGTGCTCGGCAACGGCCTGCCTGGCGATGGCGCGGAGGCCCTCGTCGGTGAAGAGCACGTCAATGCCGAACGCGCGGAAGCTCCGCTCGTATTGGTGGATGATCGAGCCTTCGCTGCGCCTGAGGATGGCGTAGAGGTCGTCCTCGGTCAGTTCCTTGCAGATGACGCGGACGGGCAGCCGGCCGATGAACTCCGGCTCGAAGCCGAACTTGATGAAGTCCTCGGTGCGCGCGCGGTGGAGCAACTCGTCGCGCGGGATTTCGCCGCGGATGGCCGCGCCGAAGCCGATCTGGGCCTCGCGCAGGCGGGCGCGGACGACGTCGTCGAGCTTGTCAAACGCGCCGCTGACGATGAAGAGGATGTGGCGGGTGTTGAGGGTCTGTTTCTTGATCTTGCCATGGCGCTGGAATTCGAGCGCGGCCTGGAGCTGGCCGGTGAGGTCGGTCTGCGAGCGCAGCGGCACCTCGGTCTCTTCCATGAGCTTCAGGAGGTTGGACTGGACGCCGCGGCCGGAGACGTCGCGGCCGACGAGGTTTGGAGCGCTGGCGATCTTGTCCACCTCGTCAATGTAGATGATGCCGTATTGGGCGAGTTTGACGTTGCCGTCAGCCTTCTGGACCAGTTCGCGGATGAGGTCCTCGACGTCGCCGCCGACGTAGCCGGTCTCGCTGAACTTGGTGGCGTCGCCTTTGACAAAGGGGACGCCGATGAGTTGGGCAATGCACTTGATGAGGTAGGTCTTGCCGACGCCGGTCGGGCCGATGAGGATGACGTTTTGTTTCTGGTATTCGCCCTCGGCCTTGCCCGCCTCGGCGAGCTTGACGTGGTTGTAATGGTCGCAGACGGCGATGGAGAGGACTTTCTTGGCCTCGTCCTGCTGGATGACGTAGCGGTCGAGGTGTGCTTTGATCTGCTTGGGCTTGTAGTTGAACTCGAATTGGATCGGCTTCTGCTCGCCCGGCTCGCCCGGCTCGTCGGTCTGGGCCGTGTCGGGCTGGGGCTGCATGGAGACGAAGACCGTCTTGTCGCCATACTGTTGCTTGAGGAAATCGCCCAATTTGCGCTGGAATTCCTCCGGCGCCGGCGGCGGCGTGTTTGCGTTCGGGTCCATGGCGGTCGAATATACACAGCGTGACCCGGTTTGCACGGTTCATTTAGGTGACAATTCCTAGTTGACGCGCATGGACTGTTTCTGTAGAAGGCACGGCACTTTGGTTGGCATGCTTGTGAGTTCAAGGTTTTGTCTAATCGGTGTGTGCGTGCTGGCGGCGGCATGGGGGATGCCCCAGGCGCGCGCGCAAGCCGGTGCGGATTATTTCACCCTTCTCAGCGGTGAACAGCGCGCCGTCACGGTCACGCGTGTGGACCGGCAGAATCTCTACTACCGGACTCCTTCGGGCGAACTGCCGCAACCGTTGCGCAGCCTCAAGGCGTGGGGCCTGGCCGAGCGGCCCACGGTGCAGGCCGCGCTGAAGGCGGTCAATGCGGACCAGTATGCCCAGGCTGTTCCGGCACTCAAGGCGATCGTGGATGCGTTTCTGGACTCCCCCGCCGCCGCCTACCCTTGGGTGTCTGATTCGGCCGTTGCGTTGGTCCGGTCCTATTCCGAGTTGAAGCAGTATGGAGAAGCCGACGCGGTAGCCAAGAGGTTCATGGCCAGCCTCCCGAAGGAAGTCAACCGCGTGAAACCGTATCTGGCGCTGGCGCTGGCGGGCCAGAAGAAGTATGACGAGGCCATCGCGCTCCTGCAGGAGGTGGTCAAAGATGGCGGGAAGAAACTGGCTGTCAACCCGACCGATAGCCGGGCATTCGGCCAGGCTTATCTTGCCCTTGGCGACTGCTACGCGGGCAAAGGGGAGGAGGAGAAAGCCCTTGAAGCCTACCTCACCACCGTGGCGCTCTATTTCCAGGATGAATCTGTAACGCGTCAGGCCCAGGCCAAAGCCGACGAGTTGAAGAAGAAACTGCGCCCGGCCGAAGCGAAACCGGCCTCGTGAAGCAATTGCTGAACCTTGTCCCTGAAATTATGCGGAGAAACCAAACAGCCATGAAACACAAACTGAACCTCGGATCAAATATTCGCTGGATCGCCACGGGCGCCGTCGCGGCACTGGCGTTGACGTTGCCCGACGCGGCGTGGGCCGCGGCCGGCGGCTCCAAGACCCTGATGGACCACTTCAAGGAGGGTGGCATCGTCATGATCCCGCTGCTGATCTGCTCGATCTTGATGTTGGGCATCATCCTCGAGCTGGCCTACAAGGTTCGCGTTTCCAAGTGCGCCCCCGCGCCCGTGGTGGAGCAGCTTCACAGGGCCGTCGCGGATGGCAACTACCAGGAGGCCTGGCGCGTCTGCAACAACAACCCCTGCGTGCTTTCCAGCATCCTCAAGCCCGCCGTCCAGCGCGTCGGCCGCGGCAAGGAAGTGGTCCAGACCATCCTCGAAGAACACGCCATGAAAGAGGCCATTGGCTGGCGGTCGCGCATTGGCTACCTCTCGATGATGGGTGTTATCGCGCCGATGTTCGGACTGATGGGCACGACCACGGGGATGATCAAGGCGTTCTCGGCCATCGCCGCCGGCGGCGTGCTCTCCGACCCGACCCGGCTCTCGCTGGCCATCTCCGAGTGCTTGGTGGCCACCGCCACGGGCCTGTTCGTCGCGGTGCCCGGCTTCGTCGGCTTCTACTTCTTCCGCAACCGCATCCAGTCCACCATGGTCAGCGTCGAGGACGTCATAAACCGCCTCCTCGACGATGTTCCGTTCGAGCAGCTTCAGGGTATCAAGGTCGGCGCGCAGCTCGAGGCCGAGTTGGGCGCTGGCGACGCGGCGGCCCCGGACGCGGCGGGTGGCTGGGCTGCTGCTGCTCCTGCGGCGGCCGATGCGATGCCCACCCCGGCTCCAGCCGCCGGCGCGGTGATGGTGCCCTGCCCGAACTGCAGCGCGCAGATCCCCCAGGGTATCCCGAACTGCCCGCACTGCAAGGCGCAGTTGGAGTGGGCGTAACCCGCGCGGCGAGCGGTTCAAAAGTCCAATCGAACAGAGCGCGTTTTCATGGCGAAGAAAGAATCGAGAACCGAGAAGATGATGGGCGAGTTGGAGGAGCCGGAGATCTCCATTGCCGCCATGTGCGACGTGCTTTTCGTGCTGCTGACGTTTTTCATGAGCGTCACTTCCATGGACATCATCCGCCAAACGGCCGAGGTGCCCCTGCCCGACGCGCGCGATGCCACCAAGGCCAAGGAAAAGCAGAAGTGGGTCTACATAGACATCCTCTGGACGCCCGGCCGTGGCGGCGAGTGCTACTGCGAAGAACGCAAGTATTCCGAGCCGGAGATGCTCGCGCCGCTGCTCTCCAAGCGCAACGCCGAGGCTGGCCTCAACACCGCCTACATCCGCGCCGACAAGTCCACGCAGTATTTCTACATGTCCCGGCTGACCAAGGTCATCGCTGAAGCCGGCATCCCGAACCTGGTCTTTGGCACGTATGCGGAAGCGGCCACGGCCCCGGAGGGCGGCGCACGGCCTGGAGCGCCAGCCGGCAAGGGAGCGGGCAAAGCGACCGGCAAGTAATCCTACCCTCATCATGCGCACCAAGGTTCCAGAAGAAACGGAGATCGGTTTCCAAATCACCCCGATGGTGGACATCGTGGCGTTGCTGATCATGTTCTTCATGTGCTGCGCCGGGGCGGTCAAGACCGAGACCCAGATCGGCGTGAACCTGCCCGGCCAGGGCGCGCCCGGCGAGCACGTCGTGGACGTCGAGGTCTATATCGCCATCCGTCCCGACGGCGCGGTCGCCTTCAACGAAGCGCCCATCGCCAATCCCGAGGATGACCGGCTGTCGGAGTTGCGCGCCAAGCTCAAGAGCATCATGCAGAAGTTTGGCGAGAAGACCCCGGTCTTCATCCAGCCCGATCCCGGCGTCATCCACCAGCGCGTCGTGGACGTGCTCGACGCCTGCGCCGCCTCCGGCGTCAAGAACCTCACCTTCCAGGACGTGACCGCCGGCTGATCGTTGCCGGCATTTCTGTTCTCGCCGCACCAACATCCCCGCAGGCAAGTCTGTCGTTGGAGTTGGCGACGTCAGGAGCGACAAGGGGATTGCCCATCTCTCTCCGCTATTCCTCCGCAGTTTTGGTTTTTGAAATGCAACGACCAGCCACTATAGTCGCGGCATTGATGACGACTCCGGCGGCAAAATGCACGGGACGTGAACTGCTCTGGCTGGTGCGCGGGCTGTCCTTTGTGTTGACGGGATGGCTGGCGGGGCTGGCCGGCGTGGCGTTGACGGGAGTGCCGTTGGCGGCCATGGGGTCGGGACTGCTGCTCTTGCTCGTGTCTTTGGGCGCGTGGGTGGTGGCGCTGGGCGCGAGCGCGTTAAACTGCCTGACAACGCCGGGGCCGCGGGTGAAGGCCGCCGCGAAGCGGTGTGTCTGGCTGGCGTGGGGGACGCTGTTTCTGTCGCCGTTCGCGTATTTCTGGAGCCGCGCGCCGTGGCTGGATTATCTGACGGCGAACGTCGTGTTGCTGGCGGTGTGCGCGGTTGCATTGCTGCTCAGCGTGGACCGGCTGGCGTTGCGGCTGGCGGAGTTCTTCCGGGACGAAACGCTCGCGGTCATGGCGCGGATCGGCGAGATCGCGTGTTATGCGATGATTGTGTTTCCGATGATGGCCGGTTTCCTGGGGTTGTGTGTTGTTTGTCATCTGCGGCAACAGCCGTTTCTCAATGCGATTGGCGAGGCGATGGGGTGGCTGCATCCGTGGGCGAAGGCCGTCGTGCTTGCGCCGGCGTGCTTCACGGTGGCGCTGCTATGGACGCTCAAAGCGGTCGCGCTGGCGCGGATCGAGGAGTTGGAAAGCCGTGCGCCCGCGCCGACGGAGGCTGGAAAACGCGGTGTGTGATGGCTACAGCGCCTTCGCAAGCTCGCTGGCCACATGGTTCACCTGCTCGTCGGTGATCTCGGGGAACATGGGCAGCGACAGGATGCGGTCGGCGGCAGCTTCAGCGATGGGGAACGAGCCGCGCAGGCGGCCGAGGTCGGCGTAGGCTTTCTGGAGGTGGATCGGCACGGGGTAATGGATGCCGGTGGAGACCCCCGCATCGCCGAGGCGTTTCTGGACGACTGCGCGGTTGGCAACCTGGATGACATACAGATGCCAGATGTGCGTGCCGTGGCTGACCTGGCGCGGCGGCTCGATGCCGATGCGGCTGAGCACCTTCGAGTAAGTGGCGGCGGCGCGCTGGCGTGATTGGTTCCAAGCGGCGAGGCGCTTGAGTTTCACGCGGAGAATGGCGGCCTGGATGGTGTCGAGGCGGCTGTTGAAGCCCTTGAAGTCGTGAAAATACTTCTCTCGCTGGCCGTAATCGCGGTAGGCGCGGAGCCGCGTGTCGAGCGCAGGGTCGTTAGTGGTGATGGCGCCGCCGTCGCCGTAGGCGCCGAGGTTCTTGCCGGGATAGAAGCTGAACGCAGCGGCGTCGCCGAACGTGCCGACGGGCCGGCCGCGATAGGTTGCGCCGTGGGCCTGGCAGGCGTCTTCGATGACGCGCAGACCATGGCGCTTGGCGATGGCCTGCACCGCATCCATGTCGGCCGGCTGGCCGTAAAGGTGGACGGGCAGGAGGGCCTTGGTGCGTGGCGTGACGACCGCTTCGGCTTGCTTCACGTCAATCTGGCAGGTCTTCGGGTCGCAGTCCACGAAGACGGGCGTGGCGCCCGCGTAGGAGATGGCGAGGGCGGTGGCGATGTAACTGTTGGTCTGGGTGATGACCTCATCGCCGGGGCCGATGTCGAGGGCGCGCAGGGCGAGGTGGAGGGCGTCGGTGCCGCTGGCCACGCCCACGCAATGGCGCGCGCCGCAGAACGCCGCGAACTCCTGCTCGAACAGCCGGACTTCCTCGCCGAGGATGAACCTGGTGTTGGCCATGACAGGCTCGATGGCGGCGCGCACCTCGTCGGCGATGGCGCGATACTGGCCCTGGAGATCAACGAAGGGGATTTTCATGGGGGTGTTCACGGGGTCTTGGGGCCGACCCATTTCACGGAGTCGGTATCCCTTTGGTAACGGTTGCCGCAGGCTTCACAGACGGCGGTGTTTTGCTGGATATGGAGGGCGAGGCCGCAGCGGCAGACGGTGGCCATGATCCGGGCCGGCACGCCATAGACCAGCGCGTAAGGCGGGACGTTGCGGACGACAACCGCGCCGGCGCCGACCATTGCGTATTCGCCGATGGTGACGCCGCAGACGACGCTGGCGCCCGCGCCGATGGACGCGCCTTCGCGCACGAGAGTCGGCGCCACCCAGCCCTTGGTCGCGTAACGCTCGCGCATCAGTTCCAGCCGCGGCGAGCGGGGACGGGCGTCGTTGGTGAAAACGACATTGGGGCCGATGAAGGCGTTGTTTTCGATGGTGACACCTTCCCAGATGAGGCATTGGTTCTTGACGGTGACGTTGTCACCGATGCGCGCGCCGCCCTCGACGAAGACGTTGTCGCCGATGTTGCAGTTGCCGCCGATGACGGCCCCTTTCATGACGTGGGCGAACGCCCAGATGCGCGTGCCCGCGCCGATCTGATCGCTCTCGACAATGGCCTTGGGATGGATGAAGACGTCGTTCATGTCGGATGCGCCGCTCAGCGGACCTTCACGGGTTTGCCGCCGGCGTCCATGGAGTCATGGATGGCCGCGAGCGCTCGGACGACGGCAATGCCGGCCTTCGGGCCGCTGAGCGTGTTGGGGCCGCCCCGGATGGCGTCGAGGAAATGGCGCGCCTCGGCGCGGAGCGGTTCTTCCAGTTTCAGGTGGGGGATGGTCACGTCGCCCTCCTTGGTCAGGAGATGAAAGTCGCCATAGTTGACGTAATACGGCTCCTTATAGACGCCGCCACGGACCGCGAACACGCCTTTGTCATAGACCATCACCGGCCCGGTGGACGCGAGATCGTCCCAACTCAGCATCTTCTTGGAGCCGGTCACGACGATCTGGCGGACCTTTTTCGGGTCGAGCCAGCTTACGTGGATGTTGGCCAGCACGCGGCCGGGATAGCTCAACGAGATGAACGCCACGTCCTCGATCCCGCGGCGGATGAACCGTTCGCCGCGCGCGCTGACCTCCAGCGGCTCCGCGTCGAGGAGGTAGTTGAAGATGGCCACGTCATGCGCGGCCAGGTCGCGGACCGCGCCGACATCCTTCCGGATCGGGCCGAGGTTGGTGCGCGTGGAACGCAGGTAGTAAACCCGGCCGATGTCGCCGGAGGCGATGCAGTCCTTGAGCTTGCGGATGCCGGCGTTGAACAGGAACGTGTGGCCGGCCATCAGCGCGCGACCGTGTTTTCGGGCCAGCCGGCGCAGCGCCTCCGCTTCGGTTGTGTGCGACGTCAGGGGCTTTTCCACCAGCGCGTGCTTGTCCGCCAGCAAGGCCGCCCGCGCGACCTCAAAGTGCGTTGCCGTCGGCGTGGCGATGACCACGGCGTCCACCTCTGGATTGGCCAGCAGTTGCCGGTAATCGCCGTGGGTGCGCACGCCGGGGAACTGCCGGCCGACGGCCTTCAGCCGCTGGGCGTCCGGATCGGCGCACGCCGTGACGGCGGAGCCTTCCAGGACGGAAAAGTTGCGGATATGGTTGGGGCCCCAGTGGCCGCAACCGATCACGCCAATACGAATTTTGACGGGTGTTGACATGGTGTTCCAATAGGCCTCACATCCTCCCGCGTCACGGGAGGGTGAGAGTGGCGCGGATGCTAGCAGCGTTGCCAGCCGCCAACAAGGACTGAATGGCGCGCCCCCTGGCGGGTTTGCGCGGGAACCTTGGCAGCCACTCAGTTTCGGCGCGACAAGTCGGGCGCAGGCATCCATAATGCGGCGTCGTATTCGTTGTCGTGCTGGAGCCGGACTGCGTGGCGCTGAGAACCGCGCTCCGAAGTGAATCTATGAGACTGTCGCTGCCGTTGATTTTTCTATTGGTGGTCGCATCGGCCGGCTTGGCGGGTTGCGCCAGCCAGGTGAACAATGAAGACCGGACTTTCTTCTACGACAGTTGGACGCGCCCCCAGAACACCACGCCGTAGGGCGCCCGGCGCATCGCGAGAACGGGGCGGAATCGCGCCACGCGGGAGAAAATCCGTTGCCAAAGGCCGGCGGCAAGGCTAGGATTCGCGCGCGGTTGGGCCAAGGGGAATGTCATCTAGGTCATGAATATAGCGATGCGAGCCGCGGGAAACGTTGCGGTGCTGGATGTCACCGGCGAGGTGGATCTGTATCATTCGCCGACACTGCTGGCGAAGCTGACCGAGTTGATCAAGCAGCAGCAGAAGACCATCCTGCTCAATTTCCAAGGGGTCACCTACATTGACAGTTCCGGGCTGGCGACCTTGATTGGCGCTTACCAGCAGTTGCGGCCGCAGGGCGGCCAGTTGCAGCTCGCCAACGTCAGCAAGAACGTCCAGAGCGTCTTTTCGGTGGCGCGCCTGGACAAGGTGTTCACCATTCACCCCAATGAACAAGACGCGCTGCGGGCGCTCGGCGCCGCGTAACGGTCCACAACCCGCACGTCCGGCATGCCCCCGACTCTGACCAGGTTCTTCCAGCACCTCACCGGTTTGTCGCTGCTGATGGCGGATACGGCCTACTGGGCGGTTCTGGCGCCATTTCGCGGCAAGCGGCTCCGGGTGGATGACACCTTCAAGCAAATGACGCTCATCGGCGTCGGCTCGCTGCTCATCTGCTGCATGGTGATGTTCTTCATCGGCCTGGTGCTGGCGATGCAGACCGCCGAAACGCTGAAGAAAATCGGCGGCCTCTCGCTCGTGGGCGGCCTCGTGGCGGCCGCCGTGATGCGCGAGATCGGCCCGATGCTCACCGCCATCGTGCTGGCCGGACGCTCCGGCGCGGCTATTACCGCCGAACTCGGCACCATGCGTGTGTCCGAGGAGGTGGACGCGCTGGAGACGATGGGGTTGAACCCGGTCCACTTCCTGATCGTGCCGCGCGTGCTGGGCATGATGTTCATGGGTCCTTGCCTGACCATTGTGGGCGTTTTTGTTGCGATGTTCGGCGGCTACCTCATCGGCGTCTTCAACCTCGGGATCGAGCCGGCGATTTACTGGCGGAAGTCGTTCGACATGCTCGCGCTCAAGGACATCTACTCCGGCATGATCAAGAGCGTCGTCTTTGCCGGGCTGGTCAGCAACATCGCCTGTTACTTCGGCCTGACTGTGGAAGGCGGCGCTGAGGGCGTTGGTCTCAGCACCACGCAGTCGGTTGTCACATCCATCGTCATGATCATCGCCAGCGACTGTCTGCTGACGGCCATTTTCTATTTCATCTGAGCCATGATCAGTTCGGCCTCGCCATTCAACAGTGACCAGCCCCGCAACGGACCCCTTGGCCCCGACGACATCATCGCTGTCGAGGACCTGGCGAAAATCTACGGCGGCCGGCGCGTGCTCGATGGCGTCAGTTTTCGCGTCAAGCGGGGCGATATCCTTGTCATCATGGGCGGCAGCGGCTGCGGCAAGAGCACGCTGCTGCGCCAGATCATCGGCCTCCAGCACCCGGAGGAGGGCCGCATCTGGATCGAGGGCAGGGAGATTACGCAACTCACGGAAGGCGAATTCAACGAGGTCCGCAAGAAGTTCGGCGTGTTGTTCCAGAGCGGCGCGCTGTTCAACTCGATGACCGTCGGCGAGAACGTCGCGCTGCCCATCCGCGAACATTTCCCCAACCAGCCCGATATGACCGTGGACATCATGGTCAAGATGAAGCTTTCGCTGGTCGAGCTGACCAAGTTCGCCGAGCTGAAACCCGCCGAGATCTCCGGCGGCATGAAGAAGCGCGCCGCGCTGGCCCGCGCGCTGGCGCTCGACCCGAAGCTGCTGTTCTGCGACGAGCCGACCGCCGGTCTCGACCCGATCCGCGTGACGGAGTTTGACGACCTGACGCTGAGACTCTGCCGTGAGCTGGGCGTGACGGCGGTGGTGGTCACGCACGACATGACCAGCGCGTTCCGCATCGCCACGCGCATGATCCTGCTCCACAAGGGCAAGATCATGGCCGAGGGCACGCCGGACGAGATCCGTGCCAACACCAACCCGCTGGTCAGCGACTTCATCAACGGCAAGGCCGAGACCGAAGTGCGAGAGGACGCCGAGGGCTACCTCCGCGCCATCCTCGGCGAAGACAACTGATTTCCATGGAGTGTTTATGGCTGAATACAGATCACAAAAAACCGGACCGGGCATCGTCATTTTCATCGCCCTGATGTGCCTCATCTCGCTGAGCATCGTCGTGGGGAAGTTCTCCTTCCTGCGCAACGAGCGCGACATCACCATCTATCTGGACTCCGTCAGCGGTGTCAAAGAGCGCACCGGCGTCGTCTATGCCGGCCGCAAGTGCGGCGAGATCAGCGGCATCAGCATCCTTCAGCCTGCCGATTCCAAGACCAAGGTGGTTCCCAAGGGGGAATCAACGACCATCATGGTGACGAACCACTATTACGTGGTGGTCAGGGCGCGGATCGAGGCTGAAACCCCGGTCAATCAGGACACCAAGGCCTCGGTCATGATGGTTGGCATGTTGGGCGACAAGCAACTCGACCTGGCCCCCGGCGACCCGGCCGCTCCGCCGCTCGGTCCCGGTGACGCGCTCTACGGCGAGAACGCCGGCATGGAGCGGCTCGTCACCACTGGCCGGAAACTCGTCGGCAAAATCGAAGGACTGATGGACCACCTGCAGACGTTGCTGACCCACGTCAACAACGTCATGAAGGACCCGCAGTTCCAGGACAACATCAAAGGCACCGTCGCCAATGCCCGTGCCACGATCGAGAAGGCCGGCGTCACGCTCGCCGAGGCCAAGGAGTTGCTGAGCGAAAACCGTCCCAACATCAAAGGCGCCATCGCCAATGCTCGAGAGATGACCGAGAAGGGCAAGACCACGTTGGGCACCCTCAACGACACGCTCACGGATACCAAACCCAAGCTCTCCGCCACCATGGACAACGTCCAGAAGCTCACCGGCGAGGTCCGGCCCAAGGTCACTGCGCTCATGGACAAGACCCACGACACGATGGGCAAGGCGGGCGGCACGCTGGATAACGTCAACGGCCTGCTCACGGACAACCGTTCTAATATTACCCAGCTTCTGACCAACCTCCGCGACATGGGCTACAACACCAAGCAGTTCACTCACACCATGCGGCTGATCTTTGCGCCGTGGTCTGCCTTCAGCAAACAAAAGGAGCCGGTGAAACCGCAGAAGGGCGCGAAGCCGGAGAAGAAGGCTGAAGCGGGCGGCGAAGTCAAAGTGCTTGCGACCGAGTTCGCCTCCAAACCCTTTCCCGCCACAGAGCCGGCGCCCGCTGCCCCTGCCGTGCCGCCCGCGGCGCCGGCCGGTGACGGCGGACCTCGGATCATCATCGGCCCTGATTCCGCTCCAGCCGCTGCGACACCGACCCCGGCGAAATGAGTTCCCACATGGAACAAAAGCTCGCGGCTTTCTCGAACCTTGTCGAGATCGCGGCGGCCATCAACTCCAGCCTCGACCCGGACGACGTCCTGCCGAACATCCTCAACATGGCGCAGCGCGTCATGAACGCCGCCGCCGCCAGCGTCGCCATTGTGGACGAGGCCACCGGTGAACTGGTCTATGCCGTCGCCACCGGCGAACACGGCCAGAAGGTCAAGGAAGGCATCCGTCTCAAGATCGGCCCCAACAGCATCGCCGGCTGGGTCGCCCAGAACGGCCAGCCCCTCGTCCTCACCGACGTCGCCAACGACCCGAGGTTCAACCTCGCTGCTGCCAAAAACATCGGCATGATTCCCCGCACGATGGTCTGCGTGCCGATGAAGGCCCGCGGCAACGTCATCGGCATCCTCCAGGCGATCGATTCCCGGCACAAGGAAGTCTTCGACCAGGACGATGGAGAGTTCTTCCTCGCCTTCGCCAACCTCGCCGCCACCGCCATCCAGAACGCCCGCCTCCACAAGGCCGCCCTCAAACAGCAACGGCAGAGCCAGGAGCGCGAGATCGCCCGACAGATCCAACTCGGATTCCTGCCCAAAGAGATGCCGGCCATCCCCGGCATCAGCGTCGCTGGCTACTACGAACCGGCCCTCGACCTCGGCGGCGACTTCTACGATGTCGTGCAAGTGTCGCCAACCCGGGTCGCGCTCCTCGTCGGCGATGTCACCGGCAAGGGCCTCGCCTCCTCGCTCCACATGGTCCGCTGTCTCTTCGGCGCGCGCCGCTATGCGAGCGCCGGCACGTCGCCCGCCCAAGCCCTCGCCGAGATCAACGACACTCTCGCAAGCGAATCCGCCGCCGACATGGCCGCCGCGATGGCGGCCAACCAGACGCCACGCACCCCCATCTTCCTCGGCCTGCTCTATGCCACGCTCGACATCGTGACCGGCGAGTTGCGCTACGCCAACGCCGGCATGCCCGACCCGATCCTGTTCGCCGATGGCAAAAGCGAGACCCTCGGCGGCAGCGGCGGCCCGTCGCTCGGCATGGTGCCCGGCATGACGTTCGGCGAAGGCGTCCGCACTCTCACCGGCGTCGAGACGCTGCTCATGTTCACCGACGGCCTCAGCGAGGCGCGCAACATCGGCGCGACAGAGTTCGGCTACGAGCGCATCGGCAGCGCGCTTGCCGCCGGCCACACCACCGCCGCCGAGGCCGTCCGCGCCGTGGCCGAGAGTGTCATGCACTTCATGGGCAGCGCCACCCGGCACGACGACCTGACCTTCCTGGCCATGAAACACGACACCGCCGAGGCCGCCAAGGGGGTGCCGAAGCCGGACATCCGGTCCATCACCATCAAAAGCCATCCCCGCGAGCTTGGCCAGATGCGCGCGTTCGTCCGCGACACCCTGGCCCGCACGCCGCTTTCCGAAGAGACCGCCTTCAACATGGTGCTGGCTGTGGACGAAGCCTGTGCCAACATCATCCGCCACGCCTACAAGAACGACCACACCCAGGACATCATCATCCGCACCGAACTGACCCCCTCCGCGCTGGAATTCCGGCTGCGCGATTTTGGCAAACAAGCCGACCCGGCCTCATTCAAGTCGCGCGATCTTGACCACGTCCGTCCCGGCGGCCTCGGCTGCTACTTCATCGCCAAAGTCTTCGACACCGTCGAATACAACACCCGGTTTGACAAAGGCACCGAGTTGCGGCTGGTGAAACAACTGGCGTAAACTGTAGCGGCGGTCTCTGACCGCCGGATGATGGCATCAACTGGGAGCGGCGACTTTCCAGTCGCCGAACCAGCATTGGGCGACAGGAATGTCGCCCCTCCCAGTTATTCGGCGGTCGGAGACCGCCGCTACAGCCCCGAAAGCGCCTGCTCGCGATGACTATCGGAGTTCGGGGTTGTCGCTGACTGCCGTTTTGACAATCCGCATTCCGCAATCGGCTAACGCTCCTTACCCAGCAAAATCTCCGTGACCCGTTCGCCGCACGGCGATATGCTCGCCGCGATGGAGAGCCAGGTCATTTCCAAACAGCGTGTTGCGGACCATGGCGAGGTGTTGACCGGCAGGCGCGAGGTCAACGCCATGCTCGACCTCGTGAAGCAGGAAACGGAACGGATCGAGTCCCGCTTCCTCGAACAGGCGTGCGGGAACGGGAACTTCCTCACCGAAATCATGGAGCGGAAGCTCCGCGTCGTCGAAAAGCGCTACGGAAAAGCCCAACTCGACTACGAACGCAACGCGATTCTTGCCGCCTCCTCGATCTACGGGATTGATATTCTTGAAGACAACGTCGAGCAGTGCCGGCGCCGGCTCTTCGGTGTTTTTGAGTGGAACTACACGCGGCTGTTCGAGAACAAAGCCAAGAACAAGTGCCGTGAGGCCGTCCGGTTCATCCTCGAACGCAACATCATCTGGGGCGACGCCCTGACGCTCAAGACCGTGGGCGAGAAGCCGGGATACATCGCGTTCTCGGAGTGGTCGCCGGTCAACGGCAGCATGCTGAAGCGTCGCGATTTTACTTTCCACAGTTTGCTAAGCCACGAAGGAATGAAGGAACTGCCGCTCTTTTCCGACCTCGGCGAAGACGCGTTTATCCCGACGCCGGTGAAGGAGTATCCGCCGACACATTTCATGGAGGTTGCCGATGTCCACAAGCAGTAGCTACAACCCCGACGTTCTGACCTGCCTCGCAAATCTAAGCAGCGACGAGGTCTTCACGCCGCCGAAAGTCGCCAATCAGATTCTCGACATGTTGCCGGAAAGAATCTGGCGGGACAAGAACGCCAGATTTCTGGACCTCGCCTGCAAGTCCGGCGTGTTCCTGCGCGAGATTGTGAAGCGGCTCGACAAGGGATTGGAGAGGATCATCCCAGACCGGCAGAAGCGGTTGAACCACATCTTCCGAAACCAAGTGTTCGGCATCGGCATCACCGAGCTGACATCGCTTCTTTCCCGCCGGTCGGTCTATTGCTCCAAGAGCGCCAACGGCAAGTATTCCGTCTCTGAGTCCTTCGACAACCCCCAAGGGAACATCCGTTTGAAGCGGATCGCCCATTCCTGGGAGAAAGACCGGTGCGTTTTCTGCGGGGCGAGTCAGACCGAGTATGACCGCGGCAAAGAACTGGAAACGCACGCCTATGAATTCATCCACACCGAAAAGCCAGAGGAGATATTCAACATGAAATTCGACGTCATCGTCGGCAATCCGCCGTATCAACTGGGTTCGGATGGCGGCACTCGTGATATTCCCATCTACAACAAGTTCGTTGACCAGGCAAAGAAGCTGAACCCGCGCTTTCTTTCCATGATCATCCCCTCACGTTGGATGGCCGGTGGACTGGGGCTGTCCGAGTTCCGCCGCACAATGCTCGAAGATAAACGAATCCGGAGGTTGGTGGACTACGAGCGAATGGATCAGGTCTTCCCTGGAGTGGATTTCGAGGGGGGTGTCTGTTTCTTTCTATGGGACCGCGACAACGAGGGCGATTGTGCTGTAACCACGATCTGCGGGGACGAGACAGTCGGTCCAGTCCCGCGCGACTTGAGCGAGCACGACGTGTTCGTTCGAGACATCCGCGGGCTGAAGATTCTGCGAAAAGTCCAAAGCGCGAGTGAGGCATCAATCACCGACATCTTGTCTGTGGACAAGGAATTCGGTTGGACATCCAATTTTGAGGGCTTCCACGAGAAGCAACGGCCAAACGATGTCGCGCTCCACTATAACCGGAAGGGCAAGAGGCTTGTCGGCTGGATCAACCGTAAGGACGTTGATAAGAGCCCCCACCTCATTGACACGTGGAAGGTGATGGTCCCGCAAGCATACGGCGAGCGCGGCGCCCGTCCTGCGATGGTGCTCGGCCCCAGTTTCGTCGTCAGCTCGCCTTCGGTGTGCACGCAGACATTCCTGTTCTTCTATGTCAGCTCGAAAGCGAAGGCGAACAGCCTTAATAGTTACTTGCGCACTCGATTCTTTCGGTTTCTTGTCTCGCTGCGCAAAATCACCCAGCATGCCACACGCTCGACATACACATGGGTGCCGCAGCAGGCTTGGAACCGCACTTGGACTGATGAGGCGCTATACAAGAAATACGGGCTGACCGAAGACGACATCTCCTTTATCGAATCGAGGATTCGCCCGATGGGGGGGAATGATGAGTAAGGAGTTCTTTCCGCCACGGCCCGAATCGAAGCCCACGATCTACGCCTACGAGGACACTAACCCGCAGTATGCTGGGTTGCTCAAGGTGGGCTACACCACTCGCACGGCGAAAGAGCGGCTGGACGACATCTACAACATCAAGATGCCCGGCAAGCCGCCCTACCGCATTGTGCTCGAAGAGCCAGCGATGCGGGGTGATGGCACGGTGTTCACGGATCATGACGTTCACCGGATGCTGCGGATTAACGGGGTGAAGAATCCAGAAGGTGAGTGGTTCCGTTGCTCGCTTGCGCAAGTGAAGGCGGCAGTCATCGCGGTTAGAACCGGACAACTCAACGAGGAGAACCGCTCGCTAGATTTTAGGATGAGGCCGGAACAAGAGGCGGCGGTGGCGAAGACAGCCGCCTACTTCAAGAGCTTCAAGAGAGAGAATAGGGGCAAACCGCCGCACTTTCTTTGGAACGCGAAGATGCGGTTCGGCAAGACGTTTGCGGCCTACCAACTGGCCTTGAAGATGGGCTGGCGCAAGGTGCTGGTGCTGACGTTCAAGCCGGCGGTGCAAAGCGCATGGGAAGAGGACTTGAAATGCCACGTTGATTTCCGGGGCTGGCAGTTTATCAAGCCGGGCGGCTTGTCGTATGAGGAAGCGGACAAGAAGAAACCGTTCGTCTGTTTCGGCTCGTTTCAGGACTATCTCGGCAGGAACACCAGCACTGGCGGCATCAAGACCAAGAACGAATGGGTGCATGTTATCAACTGGGACTGCGTGATTCTGGACGAATATCACTACGGCGCATGGCGCGAGAACGCGAAGGAGCTTTTCGAGGCGGAAGACAAGAAAGAAGTCGAGTTCGGCGAAGGCGAGGGCATCGAAGACTTCGACGAAGACATCATGCCCATCACAACGGGCGGCTATCTCTACCTGTCCGGCACGCCGTTCCGGGCGATTGCCTCGGGCGAGTTCATCGAGGAGCAGATATTCAACTGGACGTATTCGGACGAGCAGCGGGAGAAGCAGGAATGGAAAGGCCCGGACAACCCATATTTGGCGCTTCCGCGCATGGTCTTGCTGACCTACCAACTGCCCGACGCCATCCGCGAAATCGCCTTGCAGGGGGAGTTCAACGAATTCGATCTCAATGTTTTCTTTTCCGCGTCAGGCGTTGGCGAGAATGCGAAGTTCGCCTACGAAGACGAAGTCCAGAAGTGGCTGGACTTGATCCGCGGGGCGTTCATGGCGACGAGCGTTGACAATCTCAAACTCGGCGCGCAGAAACCGCCGATGCCGTTTTCGGATGCGCGGCTGCTGAATCTGCTGTCGCACACGTTTTGGTTTCTGCCGAGCGTCGCCTCGTGTCATGCCATGCGGAATCTGATGGCGAAGAAACAGAACCGCTTTTACCACGACTACCAAATCATTGTGGCGGCGGGCGGCGCGGCGGGGATTGGGGTTGAGGCTTTGCCGCCGGTGCTGGAGGGGATGGATGACCCGCTGAAAACGAAGACGATTACTCTCTCCTGCGGAAAGCTGACGACCGGCGTGACGGTCAGGCCGTGGACGGGGATTCTCATGCTGCGGAATTCATCCAGCCCGGAAACCTATTTTCAGGCGGCGTTCCGCGTGCAATCGCCGTGGACGATCCGGAATCCCGACAGCGCGTCACCGAACAAGGAACAGATCATCAAGGAGGAGTGCTACGTCTTTGACTTCGCGCCGGACCGGGCGTTGCGGCAAATCGCCGACTACAGTTGCCGGCTGAACGTCAACGAGTCCAATCCCGAAAAGAAAGTAAAGGAGTTCATCAGCTTCCTGCCGGTGCTGGCCTATGACGGCAGTTCGATGAAACAGATAGACGCGGCGGGCATCCTCGACATGGCGATGAGCGGGACCACCGCAACGCTGCTGGCGCGGCGCTGGGAGAGCGCGTTGCTGGTGAACGTGGACAACGGAACGCTGCAACGGCTCATGGACAACAAGGCGGCGATGGATGCTCTGATGAGCATCGAGGGCTTCCGAAGTCTGAATCAGGAGATCGAGACGATCATCAACAAATCGGAGTCGGTGAAGAAGGCGCGCAAAGAAGCGAATGATGAAGACATGTCGGCGAAGGAGAAGAAGAAGCTGACGGAGGAGGAGAAGGAATACAAGAGTCTGCGGAAACAGATTCAGGAAAAGCTCATCAAGTTCGCAACGCGGGTGCCGGTGTTCATGTATCTGACCGACTACCGCGAGCGCTGCCTGAAAGATGTCATCACTCAACTGGAGCCGGGCTTGTTCATGAAAGTCACCGGCTTGACGGTGAAAGACTTTGAACTCCTCGTCAGCATCGGCGTCTTCAACAGTGCCCTGATGAATGACGCGGTGTTCAAGTTCAAACGCTACGAGGATGCCAGCCTCAGCTACACCGGCATCAACAAGCACGAAGGGGAGGACATCGGCCTCTACGACACGGTGCTGACGCGGCAGGATGCGGGGAAAGTGTTTGAGAATGTGCCCGCTGATGCGGCTGGTGAAACAACTGGCGTAGCAAAGCCTGCTGTCATCCGTCCCTGCCGCCGCCCTTCGTCGCAATGTTGACGCTGCCTGCCGCTTTGCCTACACTGCGCCCATGCCGCTCTCCTGGAATGAAATCCGCCACAACGCCATCCGCTTCTCCCGCGAGTGGACCGGCGAGAAACGCGAGGCCGCGGAGAAACAGACTTTCTGGAACGAGTTCTTCGATGTGTTTGGCATCCGCCGCCGCGTCGTCGCCAGCTTCGAGGAACCCGTCCGAAGAATCTCC
>DYDC01000287.1 GCA_020718125.1 Methylacidiphilum sp.
GGGAGCGGAAGGACAGGCTTCTGCCAAGCCCGCCCTGATTCGTATCGCTGACGGCAAGCTGCAAGTCGGTCTGGACGCGGCCACCGGCTCGCCGCACGAGTTGATCCAACTGCCGGACGGCTACAATCAGATCGCGGACAGTCACGCGACGCTTGGGTTGTGGCAAATCACGGTGGGCAACGGCGAGACTTTGCAGAATCTGACCGCCGAGCGCGCGGGGCCGCTGAAGATTGAGCGCATAACCGGTGATCAACCCGGATTGCGACTGGTGTGGGACAAGGTTGAAGTCAGCGGGAAGGAGCCGCTGCGCGTGGAAGTCCTGGTTCGGCTCGGCCAACAGGACGCGCCGCTCAGCCGGTGGGAGATGTCGGTCGCGAAGCCGAAGAACGTCCGGCTGAAGCAGGTCCGCTTTCCACGAGTCGCCAGCTTGCGGGAGCGAGCCAACGAGATTCTCGCCGTGCCCCACGACTTTGGAGTTCTGATCCGTGATCCGCGCAAACATGTCCAAGGCAAAGACCATAAGGGCCTACGGGTCCGTTGGCATTATCCGTGGGTGTTAGAGATGTGGCCTAAGCCTTTGGCGTTGCAGTGTCTGGCCTTCTATCAGCACGACGGCCCCGGCTTCTATGCGGCTTGCGACGACACCGAAGGCTACCACAAGGAGTTCGCTGTCTGGGGCGACGGGAAAGGGCAAATCCATTTCGAGATTGCTCATGAGCCGGAACAAGAGGCTGCCGAGATGGCCGAGTTTCGGCTCCCGTTTACGGTTGTGCTCGGAGCGTTTCGAGGCGACTGGACGGCCGCGGCGCAGATTTATCGCGAGTCTCCTTCGGCGAAAACCATCGCCGAGCGAGGACGACTTCGCCGAGGACTCACGCCCGCGTGGGTGTCGGAAACCGGGCTTTGGCTGTGGAATCGCGGGCGATCGCAGCAGGCGCTCGGGCCGGCGACAGTGATGCGAAAGCATCTGCAAGCGCCGGTGAGCGTGCTGTGGCACTGGTGGCATAACTGTCCCTACGACAGCGGTAATCCGGAATATCTGCCGCCCCGCGAAGGCGCTGATTCGTTCAAGGCCGCGCTGGCGGCGGCACAGCGGCAGGATGTGCGCGCGATCCCCTACATGAACTACCGCTTTTGGGGAACGCAGACGCGGAGTTGGACCAACGAGTGCGCCGAGGCTTACGCAGTCAAAGGCAAGGACGGCAAGGTCCGCGTGGAGGTCTATAACACCTTCACGAAGGCGCCCGGTGTTGGGATGTGCGTCGGCACCCGGTTCTGGCGCGACAAATACGCCGGCCTTGCCCAGGAGGTCCTCTGCAACCTGAAGGCCGACGGCGTTTACATGGATCAAGTGGGCGTGTCAGCCCATTGTTACGATCCGAGCCACGGTCACATCCTGGGGCCGGGCCGATATTGGGAAGACGGTTTGGCGATGCTGACCACGGAGATTCGCGATCGCACCTCAAAGCGAGGTTCCGTCGCCCTCGGAGGCGAATTCTGCGGCGAACCTTGGATCGGAAACATTGACATGACCTTGGCCCTGAGCGTGAGCCACGATCGTATCGGTGGGCCGCCGGCTTGGGAACCTATCCCGTTCTTCCAGGCCGTCTATCACGGCCACACCGTCGTCTTCGGCAGCATGGCAGGGCTGGCGCATCCGCCCTACGACGAGAAATGGCCGCAGGAACTCGCGCCGCCGGGACGCCTGACGCTGCTGGACCGGAAGTTTGCCAAGCAATTCTATCTGGATCACGCGCGAACATTCGCGTGGGGCATGCAACCAATGCTCGCCAACTTCCTGCCGTCACAACTGAAGGAACGGGCCGAGGAGATTGATTTCGTGACGCGCATGGTGCGCACGCGAATGCGCTCGCTGAAATACCTGCTCCACGGCACGTGGCTCCGCCCGCCGTCGCTCGACGTGCCGCAGGAGGAGATTGATGTCGCCCAGATCGGAACCTACACGCCGTTGAAGGAGTCGAAGCGGACCTACCCTGTGGCGCTGGCCGGCGCGTGGCGCGCGCCCGACGGCGACGTGGGCATCGCGCTCGCCAGCATCAGCGATGAGAAACTCGCGCTGCGCCTGCCGATTGACGTGAGAGCTTATGGGCTGAAAGACGGTTGCGCGGTCTATCGCACTGACGACACCGGCCGACATCGCATGGGACGGTTTGATATTCACGAGCCGGTCGTGCGCCTCAAGTTGGCACAGCGGGCCGTCTGCGTGCTTGAGTTTCGCCCAAGCGAGAAAAAAGTGATTCCCAAGGAACCTCCATGCCCATGAATAGCCGCCAGCGAGTTCTGACTGCCATTGACCACTGCGAGCCGGACCGGCTGCCGATCACTTTTGATGCGACACCGGAAGTCATCCGGGCTCTGCAACACCATTTCGGCGTCGGCACGCGCGACGCGCTCTGGGACGCTCTCCATGCCGACACGCGACTGGTCGGGGCCGACCATCACTACCGGCACATCCGCACGGAGGGAGACGTTTCGTTTAACTACTGGGGGATCGGCTCCAGACTCCAGCCTTACGGCGGTGGGGTCTATTCCGAACCGTGCGTCTTCCCTCTGGCCACGGCGGAAACGATTAGCGAAATCGAGGCTTATGACTGGCCGACGCCCGACGAACTGTCGTTCGATTCCATCCGCGAGACCAAAGCCGCCAACCCCGACAAGGCGATCATCGCGCATCTCGGACACGCGGGATTCTTCACGGCCATGCACCTCCGCGGACTGGAAACACTCATGATGGACTTCGCCGCGCAGCCCGAACTCGCGGCGGTGGTAATCCGCAAAGTCAGCGACTACCTCTTTCCTGCCATCGAAAGACTCTGCCGTGAGGCGGGCGGCGATTTCGACATCTTTTACATCGCCGACGATTTCTGTTCGTCGCGCGGTCCCCTGATTTCACCGGCCATGTTTCGGGAACACATCCAGCCATACTTGAAACGGTATGCCGATATCGTGCATCGTTACGGCAAGAAACTGCTCCTCCACACCTGCGGCTCCACGCGCAAACTGATGCCAGACATCATCGAAGCCGGCGTGGACCTCATGGAGCCGATCCAAACTTCCGCAGTGGGCATGGAGGTCGAGGGCTTGAAACGCGATTTTGGCGGCCACCTCGCCTTCTACGGAGGGATCGACTTGATCCGCGTCCTAGGTCGAGGCACTCCGCAGGAAGTGCGCGCCGAGGTGTTCAAGAACTTTCGCATATTGGGGAGAGATGGCGGCTACATCGTCGGACCGGGCCATACCTACATCCAGCCGGACGTGCCGCTCGACAACATTCTGGCGATGTACGAAACCGCCTACCGTGAGTGCAACTACTAAGGAAAATCGCAGAACTCGATGACCTTGACTGTCTTTGCCGATGATTTGGCCCTCGCGGGACCAACTGTTTTACCAGTTGGCGCAACAGGCCGTGCAGGTACCGCTATCGCAATTACTGTCGCGTCGCTCGAAAAATCTTGGGACGATAAGTATGGCGGCATGCGTTACCTCGCCAACTTGGATGGCACGCCGATGTTCCCCCCGCAAGCGGACCAGAAACTCTGGTGGCCCCATGCCGAGGCGCTCTACGCCCTACTGCTCGGCTGGGCCGCCACCGGCCGGGACGATCTGGCCACGTGGTATTACCGGATCCACGAGTATGCATTCAGCCATTTCCCGGACTGCGAGTTCGGCGAGTGGTATGGCTACTTGAACCGCGACGGCAGCGTGATGTTCACAGCCAAAGCCAACGGCTGGAAAGGTTTTTTTCATCTGCCGCGGGTGTTCCTGCGCAACTACCTGTTGCTCGCGGGGTGCGGGTCGCGGTTCGCAAGAGGGGCACCTTCCCGAGTGCGCTGAAGCTGACGAACATCTGACGAAAACAAATCATCGGAGGAAACGAACTATGAGACTGCTGACGGTATTATTCATTGCGTTGCTGTCGCTATTCGCTTCATCGGTGCCAGTTAGGGGAGCGGAAGGACAGGCTTCTGCCAAGCCCGCCCTGATTCGTATCGCTGA
>DYDC01000288.1 GCA_020718125.1 Methylacidiphilum sp.
CAGGTTCCAGTAATAATGGACCAGACCATTGCTCAGGAAGATGTGGCTGACGCCGAGTTTCTCCGCGTAGCCCCGTGCCTGCTCCTTGGCCGATAGTGGGTCAATGCTCTCCCGCTTCGCCTCCACCACTGCCACGGCCCGCCCGTCGTTGTTCAGCAATACGTAGTCAACGAAGCCGTCCGGCGCACGCTCAAAATCCTTTCCGAGATCGTGATTCGGCGCGAACGTCCGCCCGCTGACGCGGTGCTCGCAGATGATGTTCTCGCGCTTGCCTTGCGCGTCCGGAAGAAACCGCCAGCCCGCTTCTTCTAGAAGCTTGTTGATGGTGATTCGCGCCTGTGCTTCCGAGGCCATGCTGCGCGCAAGCAAACGCCTTCCGCCCCCTGCTTGTCAATCCTAGGCGTATTCGCGGGCTTCGCGTCTTCCCAGCGCAATGGCAGCGCCGATGAATTCGCGAATGACAGGATCACAGTTCGCAAAGCGCACTTGCCGCGCGAACTCCGCCGGATGGTGCGCCATGAGCGTCGCCACCAGCGCGTTGCAGAATGAACTGGTCATATTCGTGACGCCCGAAAAGTCAAAGGTCACTTCCGCGACATGTGCCAAAGCAGGCTCCACCTCCGTGAAACGAAACGCGTTTGCCACGTCGCCATCCCACGGAAACGAACCAAACTGTTCCCCCATTTTGAAGATCGCTTCCACGCGCGAAAACTAGCTCTTGTCCGCCGAACTGCCAGCGGCGCTCACATTCACCCGGTCGTGTTCGCGAATCCGCTCCCACGCTTTGCCCAAATGGTCAGGTTTCAATACACGGCGTTTTCGCCGGGTCCAAGCGCGAACCTTGGCAATGGCGATGTCCGCGTTTTCAAGCGCGCCGGCCTCGTGCTGCATGACCCAGTGCATGGAACTGAGCAACTCCATCCCGTAGGAGTCCTCATAGCCAGCAATCAGGGCTGCAACGCGCTCCATGCGCGCCTTCGTCTCTGGCTTGTCTGCCATGAATTCTTCTGCCGCCTCTACGGCTCCCGGCAACAGTTCAATCGCCTTGCCCGGACTGTCGCTGCCCTCGCCAAAACCGCGCGTGAAGTGGTTCTCCATGCGAATCAAGCCGTGTCGCAGGTCGGGCGAATAAGGTCCGTAAGCCGATTTCTGGAAGGTCAGCTTCGGCAACGGTTCCCCAGCCGCCTTCAGGAAATACATCAGCTTGTGAATCTCCAACAGGCTCACGAAAGGATCGAGCAGCCCTTTGAGGTAGCGATCCATCAGCGACACCAGCGCGGCTTGGCCCAATGTGATTTTTGGCCGCTCGGTTCGGACTGGCATCTCAGCCGCATCGGGCGCGCCAGCCGGGGCGTAAAGAGCCACCTGCACATCCGGCACGCTTGCAAACGCCGCCTCGATTCGGGGACGAACCGCCTGCCAATTCAACCCGCCGTTGCCACAGCCCAGCGGCGGTAGCGCGATGGAACGAATGCCAAGCTTGCGCACCGCTGCCACAAGATCCACAAGCCCCGCCTCAATGTCCGCCATCCGGCTTCTAGTCCGCCAGTGCTGCTTCGTCGGAAAGTTGATGATCCAGCGCGGCCCGCCTGCCAACCCGCCTAGATCAAAAACCTGCACCTTGCCGAGCCGCACATCCCCGGCTTTGCAGGCTTTCTCGTAAGCGCGGAACATCTCCGGATACGCCTGCCGGAATTGCAGCGCAATCCCTTTGCCCATCACGCCCACCGTGTTCACCGTGTTCACGAGCGCTTCGACGGGTGCTTGCAGGAGATTGCCTTGTGTTGTTTGGATCATGGCTCAGTAATACCACGCCGGTTCAACGCCGACGCTTGGACTGAAGCTATGCTTTTTAAGCATCTCCGCCGCCTGTTTTGCAATCTCCGAATTCTGGCATCCGATCCGATGAATCGCCGCCATCGGAAAAACATCCGCCACCAGGAACTCCGCCGACTTCTGATGGGTCTTGCCCTCCCATCGCGTCGCACGAATCGCTTCCCAATCCAGTGCGTCCAACGCGGCAAGATCAGAACTAAACGTCGTGTGGTAAGCGCCTGCGTTGCCGCTGCTGATGGCCCACGGCTTGCCCAGAGCCAGTCCCGCAGCCACCGTGCTCACGAGATGGAGGATGCTTCGCTGGCAGCCGATCTGCCGGCCCGTAGCGCCCTGGTTCGTTGTGTAAAGCATCGGCGACCGCGGGCAAAAATAGAACGGCACGAACTCGCCCACGAAGCGATTGCCGCAGCACGCCACTCGAATCTCTTTCAGCCGCCGTTCCTTGATATGACCGTAACCGATCGCTGTGGGATTGCGTTCCGACATCACCGCATCCGACCGCAACCCGTCTTCGGCGAGGATCGCCGGCAGATTCTCCACATCGGTGATGTGGTAAATCAAAGTCTGTGCCGGGTCGTGCTTCATACGACGCGCGATTCTACGCCGTTCCCCACACCCGGTCGAGCACCCGTTGGATTTTGGCCTCGAAGCGGGGGAGCAGCGCACGCACCGCCTCCATCTGCGCCGCCTCCGCGTCCAGCTCCGCCACAAGACGACGTTGCTCCTCCAGGGGCGGCAGGGGGATTTCGTCGCCGCAGGAAGTGGAGGGCCAAAGGCCCGCAGCCATCCCAGCCTGGGGCAACGCCCCAGGTCGTCGTCCAAACAACATCATCAGGGCTGAAAGCCCGTCCCATCGTTCAATCCCACACATAAGCCTCGTCGTATTCCACGCCGTATTTCTTCAGGAACATCCGAAACTCATCCTGAAACGTCCGCGTCTTGTGATGCTCCTCCTGCCCGTCAATGTAGGCGCGCAGAGAATCCAAATCCGCCGGGCCGACGGAAAAGCATCCGTATCCACGTTGCCACGAGAAGTCGGCGAGTTCGGGCGATTGCGTCTTCACCCATTTCGACGACGAAGTTTTCAGTGTCTCCACCAAGTCCGCGATGGTGATGGTGCGAGAGAGACGGATGGCGAGGTGAACATGGTCCACCACACCGCCGACGCGATACGCCTCGCACCCCGCGTTCCGCGCGACGGTGGCGAGATACGCGTGCAGTTTCGGTCGCGTGTCCGGGGCGAGGAATGGGCGACGTTCCTTTGTGCTGAAGATGACGTGGACGATGACGAGGCTCAATGATTGTGGCATGGCGATGGGGCGGGCTTTCAGCCCTCATTTTGTTTTCGGCCTTTGACCTGGGGCGTTGCCCCAGGCTGGGATGGCGGCGCGCCGTTGGCGCTTTCGGATTCGCCGTTCCAGACGGCATCAATCGTCGTTTGGATGCGTTCGCGGTTGGCGGCGATTTCGGATTCCAAGCGGGCAATATCCTTCTGGTAGCCCTCGATTTCCGCCACGATCCGCCGCTGTTCCTCCAGCGGCGGCAGCGGGATTTCGTAGTCCTCGATGAAGTCGCGGCGAACGCGCCGCTGGCCTGCCGTTCCTGACATATTCTCCGCGCCCTCGTTTCGGAACGCCTGCCGTTTGACGATTTGGTGGAGAAACTCCGGCAAGATTTTGTCGCTGGCGCGAAGCACGTAGAACTCTGTCGAACCGAAGCCGAGGCCATTCTTGAGTTCTGCGGCGATGCCGGTCTTTCCGTTTTCAAAGCAGGGCGTGATTTTGGCGAGCAGCACGTCGCGGTCGCGGAAGCAGGTGTAGCCGGTGATGACTTCGCCAACCGGTCGCGTCCGTGTCGGCACGAAATCAGGCCGGTCGGTCAACAAGTCTTCCATCGGCACGAACGACGCTTCGGTTTCTGGCGGCAGAGCGCGGGCTTCGGACTTGCCGGGATTGATTTCAACTACATCCGCCAAACGGACAACGGACACTTCGCTGGCGACTGAGCCGTTGCTCAAGAACGGTTCGGCCTGAAGCGTGCAGGCGCGGTGTTCGAGCAATTTGGATTTCGCCACCGCCTTCCACACGACGCGATGGAACGGGCTTTCAGCCCTCATGCTGGCGTGCCCGGTTTCCTGGGCCGTTGGCCCAGGCTGGAATGAATCGGGCCGTT
>DYDC01000289.1 GCA_020718125.1 Methylacidiphilum sp.
GGCCGGCGGCGACTTGCAGACGGGCGGGCTTGAGCGTGAGGCTGGCTTCGACCGCATCGCCCTCCTGCTTGAGGATGAGCTGAAACGAAGCGTTGCTGAGTTCGTGAGTTGCGCCTGCGGCTGATAGCAACGAGAGGACGCAAAAGGAGACGCCAAGGCATTGCGGGCCGGCCAAGGACTGGCCGCGCCTTGTCTGGTTCCTGATCGAAGTGTTCGCGCGAGTGGTCATCTTGGAGAGGTTCATTGGGGCGTGCTGGCAGCGAATGAATTGCCCAACGCCAGGATCAACATCGAAATTACCAGCACGCCAATCGCCAGGAAGATGTGTGCGCGCGGCCTGCCGGACACGCCGCGCCATTCGCCGCTGATGAAGCCCAAGGCCTGGCCGCCCAGGATGAGCGTTCCCTGCACGATGCCGAAGCCCACTGACGCGCCCAACGCGCCCAGCAGGAGCATGCCTTGGCCGAGCAGGACGCTGGGAATGAAGAAGAGCAGACCGTAGATGAGCGCCAGGCGGATTTCCCGCGGATTCGCGGCGAGCACTTTCCAGGATTTGTTCCGCGTCAGCAGGCAGGCCGGGTAGAGGGTGTTGACGAGCGCCGCGCCCACCAGCGCAACCGCCCAGACTGCGATGCCCGCGGAGAAATCGGCCGCGCCCCGGGCTTTCATCGCTGCAATGATCGGGCCTTGGCTATAGGCAAAAGCAAAGCCCCAACCCGCCGAGAGCACGCCGGCTACGACCACCATGACCAAGCCCAGACCAAAGCCGCTTCGGTGCGTCCGGTTGGCGGCCGCGGGGCCGGTCGGCGACGCGGCGGCTCGCCGCAGTTTCTCGCGGCCAAAGCCAGCCAGCGACGCCAGCCACACGCCCACAACCATCACTCCCACGCCGGCCAGCACCGTCAGCCCCGCTGGGGAGTTGAGGTCGGGAGCCGCCGCAAAAACGCCGGAGGCTTTGAAGGCCATCGGTGTCAGCACACCCACGCAGGCGCCGATGGCGCACAGGATGCCGTAGGTCAGGCTGACTCCGATGCGAACGAAGCAGAGCAGCGCCAGCACCTGCGCGATGCCCCAGGCCAGCGAGAAGACGTTGGCCTTGATGAGCAAACCCGGTTCCACGGTTTTCAAGGCGGCCAGGGCGTTCGGGCACAGGCTCAACGTGGCCGCCCACGGCAGGATCACCAGCGCGAAGAGCATCGAGACAAACGCGAAGTGCTCGTACTGAAACTGGCGCATGAGCTTCAGCGGCCAGGGGCTAGTGCCCATCACCAGACCGGAAAGCGTGGTGACGACGACGCCGGTTAGTATTGAATCCTGCATGGGGCAGACTTGGCGCTGCGTTTCACGTTGTTTCGGGTGGCGCTGCGCCGCGGTTTCGCGCCGTTTGTGTTCAAGAGTTCTTTCTTAAGCTCCGGCTCCACGGGGATGCCTTCGACGGAGCGGATTCTTTCCGCCCGATATTCCGGGTCGCCGGGAACCAGGACTTCCACGCCGGGCGCGGCACGAGTTTGGCGGCGCGCTTCCCGCGCCATTTGCGCCACAACCGCCGAGAGCGAGCGGCCTCCGGGAAAACGCGCCGGGTCCAGGGCCATCATCAGAGATCCCAAGTTCCGCCGCGCTGCGAAGCCCGAGTACATGGGCGGAATGTGCGGGCCGAAAGGCATTCCGTTCAGCGGGCCGCAAAGAATGTCAATCAGGAAAGCGAGCGCGTAGCCCTTGTGCTCCGCCATCGGGAGCAGCGCGGCCACCGCGTGCGCGTCGGTGGTCGGCTGGCCGTCGCGATCCAGCGCCACGCCGGCCGGCAGGGGCTGTCCGTCCCGGCGCGCGTTCATCACCCGGTTCATCGTGGTCGCCGCCGTGGCCATGTCGAGACAGACGGGCGGCCCTTCGTCCGACGGCACCGCGATGCAAATCGGGTTGGTGCCCAGAAACGCTTTGTTGCCGCCGTGCGGAACCACGAAGGCGTCCGAGTGCGTGAACGCAATCCCGATCAAGCCCGCTTTGGCTGCCGCGCGGCCGTACAGGCCAATGGCGCCACAATGCGTGGAATGATGACAGCCCACGATCCCCACGCCGCTGGCCTCGGCCAACCGGATGGCTTCCTGCATGGCGCGATGGCAAACGAGGATGCCCAGGCCATGCCCGCCATCCAGACTGCCCGTGCAAGGGCCGGTGGCGGCGAAGCGCATCACGGGCTTGGATTCGATGGAACCAGCTTGAAGGCGGCGCAGGTAGTGGGGCAACCGCGCGATGCCGTGGGAATCAATCCCCCAAAGACTCGTCTGTACCAGACTGTCCGCAACGAACTGCGCGTCCGCTGAAGGAACTCCGCACGCCCGCAGCCTTGACACCGCCACTTCCCGCAGCTTCGAGGCGGGCAGGTAAATTGTTTGCGGTGGCCGGCGGGCGCTCATCTCAAGTCTCCGCTCGGAGCAGCGCGCGGCACCAGCCGCCGTCCACGCCGTGCAAGTTGACGGGCGCGGCCAGCAGTTCATACGGGCCGGGCACGACGTCGCGCAGCCGCAGGTTCTCGATGATCACCACCTCGTTTCCAAGCAGGGTGACGTGCGCCGGGAACGCCGGCTCGGTCGGTGGATCAATGGTCAAGTAGTCCATGCCGATGGTGCAAAGGCCGCGTTGCACGCACCACTCGGCAGCGGAACGATGGATGTAAATGAAGTTTGGGGTCCACGCCTCGTGCCAGTACTCGGTCAAGCTGTTGCGCGTCTTGAGAAGCAGCCGTTTCGTGTCCGTTGGAATGCCGGCGCGCTCCAACGATGCCGCCGTCACGCACTCCGATTCGCCGGTCAGGTCCGCCACCCAGCAGGGGCCGACCCAGCGGTCGAGCGGGACTTCGTGGAGGCGTTTGCCGCCGCGAATGAAATGCCACGGCGCGTCCACGTGCGTGCCATGATGCAGGCCTCCTTGATAGAAACCGACGTTGGCCGGGTTGCCTTTTTCGTGGGTCCACCCCGGCCAGAGGAACTGCGGCGCCGGATCACCGGGATAGACTGTGGTCCGCGCACTGGTCGGCACGCTGATGTCAATGTATCGCGCCACGGTCACTCCTTGCAGTATTCGGCTGAGGGCAGCGAGCCATCCATCACGTAGCCGCCGTCAATCGTCAGATCCTGGCCGGTCATGTAGCGCGATTCGTCGCTCGCCAGAAAAACCGCGCCGGCGGCAATCCAGGCCGCGTCGGCGATTTCCTTCAACGGCACGCGCTCGAACAAGGCCCGCTTCACGGCCGGCGTGTACATCGGCGTGGTCAGCTCCGTGTAAGTCGCGCCGGGCCGGATGTAGTTGACCGTGATCTTGTGCGGCGCCAACTCGGTGGCCAGCGTGCGGCAGAACGCCTCGATGCCGCCCTTCGTGGCCGTGTAATGCCCGCAGTTCGGCTCGCTCAACACCGCATGGATGCTGGAGATGGCGATGATGCGCCCGCCGCCGCCCTGTTTGATCATTTGCCGCGCGCCCTGCTGCGAACACAGAAAGACGCTCTTGAGATTGGTGCGGAGGATGAAGTCCCAGTCTTCCTCCGGCATCTCCACGATCTTGGAGAAGCGGATGACGCCGGTGTTGTTGACGAGGATGTCGAGCCGGCCCAGAAACCGGATGGCTTCCCCGAAGGCGGCGTTGACCTGGCGCGAATCCCCCACGTCGCAGGGGACGAAGCAGGCCCGCGCTCCCTGCGCCTTCAACTCGGCGGCCACAGCTTCGCCCTTGGCAGTGTTAGTGTCGAGGATGACGACCGCCGCGCCTTCGCGGGCAAAGGCCTGGGCAATGGCCTTGCCGATGCCGCTGGCGGCGCCGGTGACGATGGACGCTTTGTTGACGAGTCTCATGCGGTTGTCGGCTTCAAGGCCCAGTCTTGAGTTTATCCAGTTCTTCTTTCATCAACAAAACCGGAATATTAAGGGAAATATAATCCTTTATCATCAACCCCTTGCCTGTATCTCCATCATAGGCCTCGTGTATTGTCCCCGTCTCTTTTATGTCCCCGGCA
>DYDC01000290.1 GCA_020718125.1 Methylacidiphilum sp.
GCCGAAATGCTCGTTGCCGCGCGCCGTCACGTGATACCATCCGCCCGCCATCTCCACTCGTAAAGGCCGTGCCATGAGCACGGACAATGCCCAAATCAGCGAGGCAGGCCAACCAATTGTTAGATGTGGGGATGTGACCCCGATGATGCCCCGATGATGTGGGGATGTGACCCCGATGACCGACCCCGATGACCCCCCGATGACCCCGTGATGTGTTCGTGCAGCGTCTGGCGCAGGCCGGCTACGGTCGCGCCACCGAGGACGCGCGGGAATGTTCTTCGATCACAGAGCGTGGAGTTCATGCCGCACTTCTTGCCAGCCGGTCGCGCCAAAGGCGAACCGTTTGAGAATCCGTCCACCGGGAATGCGTTTGATGGCGGGCGACCAGTTCGCCAGCCGGCGGTCCGCCGGTCTGGATGCGGCTCCGGCGCGCTGGACTGCACGTGCGCTACTTTTTCTCCTCCGGCGTCGGCTCGCTGTATTCGCCCTGGAGATACATCACGTCGGCCGTTCGCCGGACCACCAGCATGCAGTTGCGGCCGTGGAAGTCTTTGATGAACACCTCGCCGTCGTCAAAATCCAGCAACAACTCCGGCGTCGCCGCCGTCACGCCGCGGCCAAACAGCGCCTCCAGCGGATAGGGCCGGAAGACGACGCCGTGTTCCTTGAACCGCGCCACCACCGTCGGGATTGTCTTGCATCCCTGAACCACTTCCAAGAGTCGTGCTCGAAAAGTTGCCGCGTCCATCGTTCAATTCTCCGGTTATCGGTGATCCACCGGCCCCGATGCAACCACAGCCGCGCCAGCCGCGCAATCTGATTCTCGCCACGCGGCATTGGCCGGGTTTCTGAACCACGGTCCCGCCGTCGGCCCGCCGGTCAATCGGATGGCGCCTGCACCATACCCGCGCCGCCACGATCACGCCCTCTCCCCAAGCCGAGCGGTCGCCGGTGGCGCGGATGGCGCGCAGGAAGCCATCGCCATCAAACGACGCGCTGCCGGCGCCGTCAGGGCGGTCCTCCCGTTGCAGAAAATCGGGGATCCGGACGATGAAGTTGGCGCTGATGTCATCAACGACCTCCGCGTCGTTGCCGATCGCGTCGCGCAGCCGCCCCAGTTTGTCGTAGCCGACCCGCAACGCCAGCAGCCTGAGCGGGGCGCAGGCTGAAGAGGCGGCGTTGTTGGAGAGCATCCGCGGCCACTGGCCGGCGATCGAGAACTGGACGCACTACCGGCGCGACGTGACCTTGGGCGAAGGCGCCCGTCGGACGGCGAACCGGACGGGGGCCGAAGTGCTGGTGAGTCCGCGCGATCTGGCCAACGGACTTTACGAGTTGGAGCGGGCGCGAGAGCGGACGGTGGCGGACGCGCTGGCGACGGTGTTGATGGTGCTCGGTCCCGATGCAGGCCATGCGCTGGCCGTGCGCGAGGGCCTGCCGTGCCTGTTCATCCTGCGCGGCGAGGGATGGCTCAGCGAGAGGATGACGCCGGGGTTCGAGAAGTTGCTGCGGCGTTAGCGGTCAGTCCGTCTCTGCAACCGCCGCTTATTCCGCAGCGAAGCGGTCTTCTCCAGCGGGTTTGCTGTAGAACGGGAACGGCTGCGTCGCGCCGGGCGGGCGGTATTTCCATCGTTTATAGACCCACCACCAGTCCTCGGGATGCCGCCGCATGGCGTCTTCGGCGAAGTCCATGATGCGCTGCGCGATGGCACGCGGGGCTTCATCGGGCGTGCACGCGATCTCCGGGCCGATGACGACACGGTAGCGGCCATTCGGCAGGGTGACACAGTAGGCCGGCAGCAGCGGCGCGCGGGTGCGCTGGGCCAGCACGACGGTGAGGCTGCTGACGCAGACGGGCAGCCCGCAGAATGTCACCCAGATGCCGCCGTCGTCGGGCTTGACGTTGATGTCCATCATCATCGAGATGAACTCGCCGCGTTTGAGGGCGCGCAGGAGCTTCGGCCCCGCGCCGCGGCGCCAGATGATCTGGAGGCCGGAGGCGAGGCGGTGGGCGTTGAGCATCTCATCCATCTTTGGGTTCTTGGTGGGCGCGGCGATGTAATTGATCTTCAGGCCGCGATAAGCAAGCGCCAGTCCCATCATCTCCCAGTTGCTGAAGTGGAGGTTGATGGCGATGCCGCCTTTGCCCCGGACCAGAGCCTGGCGGGCGAGCGCCAGACCGGCGGCGTCCACCTCGACAACCTCCTGGATGGCCGCGGCGTCGAGACGGCGCGACCAGAAGACTTCCAACAGCGTCAGCGCGAAGGTTTGGAAGGACTGCTTCACCAGGTCGGGACGCGGCTGGCCAAAGACGACCCGCGTGTTGGTGAGCGCGACGCGGCGCTGGTGAAAGGCCAGCGCGTAGGCGAGCCGGCCGAGGGCGCGCGCCACGCGCAGGAGCTGCGGGCGATCCCAGCGCGGGACGATACGGATGGCGAGCATCAGCAGCGCGTTCCAGAAGGCGTTGAGGAGGCGTCTCACAACCCGGCCCCTTTCGCAGCGACTCGCCGCGGTCGGCGGACCTTGCGATGGCGGAAAGTTTGCATTGCGTTCAAATGGCCGGGGATTATAGTCCGCGCCATGCGTCGAACCCAACTGCTTTCCCTCGCGCGGCAGTTGCTCGACCTGCCGACGGCGCCGTATCACGAGGAGGCGGTCGCGCGATTCATCCGCGAGTTTGCGCTGGCGCGCGGGCTGCCGGTCCGGGCGGACAAGTTTGGCAACCTGCTCGTGCGCTACCGTCGCGGGCGCGGCCACCGGCCCGTCGTGTTCATGGCGCACATGGACCATCCGGGGTTCGAGGTGATCGAGGATTCCGAGGGCGGGTTCGCCATGACGCGGTTTCTTGGCAATGTGCCCCGCGAGTATTTCCGCATCGGCGCGCGCGTGCGAGTGATCGGCGGCGAAGGCGAGCAAGTCGCGCGGATCTGGTCGTTGCCGGATGTGGACTGGAGCCGCGAGAAGCTGGTGCGGCTGCGGCTGCGGAAACCGGCGCGGCGCGGGGACTATGCGATGTGGGACCTGCCGGCGGTGAAGTGCAACCACAGCTTCATCCGCTCGCGGGCGTGCGACGACCTTGCCGGCTGTCTGGCGCTGCTTGCGCTGCTGGAGGAACTGGCCCGCAACCGTGTCTCGGCGCACGTCTCGGTGGTGTTCACGCGGGCGGAGGAAGTCGGGTTTCTCGGCGCGATGGGAGCGATCAAGTCGCGGCTGGTCCCGCCCACGGCGCCGTTGGTGAGCATCGAGACGAGCAAGGAACTGCCGCATGCGCCGATGGGCGCCGGCCCCATCATTCGTGTGGGCGACCGGGCGACGACGTTCGACGCGCGGGTGACGATGTTTCTGGAGGACGTGGCGGCGCGGCTGGCCAAGGCCGACCGGCGCTTCCGCTACCAGCGGCGGTTGATGGACGGCGGCGCCTGCGAGAGCGCAGTGCTGTATCACAACGGGTTTCGTGCCGGGGCGGTGTGCATCGCGCTCGGCAACTACCACAACCAGGCCGCGGGCGGCCGCATCCGCGAGGAATACGTGGACATCGGCGACCTGCAGCAGACGGTGCAGTTCCTCGTCGAGGTGGCGCGGCGGTCCAACGACTTCGAACGTGTGCCGCGCCTGTTGAAACAGCGGCTGGACTTGATCTTTGAACGCGGCCGGCGGCAGTTGCTGAGCACGGCTCCGGCCGTGCGCGTGCATGCCTCCGCCGTCGGACCGGTCTGGGCGGCGGGTTGATAGGGAAGTTGGTGGGGCGGCAGGGACTCGAACCCTGGACCGACGGCTTAAAAGGCCGCAGCTCTACCAAGCTGAGCTACCGCCCCACACGGGCGCACACGGCAGCTTTGCAAACTTCCGGAGATTTCGCAATCCGCCATTTCCGCCTGTCGGAACTCGGGGCGCAACTTGACACACGCACCACGATCAAGT
>DYDC01000291.1 GCA_020718125.1 Methylacidiphilum sp.
CGTCCCTTTCGGCCACACCAGCAGCCAGTCGTTCTTGCCCAACCGCTGGCCCCGCCGCCCATCCACCCGTCGCGCGATCATCCCTGGCGGCGTTTGGGCGTGGCGGCGGGAGGGAAGTGTTGGCGTGAAGTGAAGGCGCAAGGGCGAGCCACACAGGGAGCCGCCCGGCTGTGGGCGCGGGACTGCGCTCGGCGCTCGCTTCGCTCGGCCTCGCTCCGTCCCGCGCCCCCAGCCGGGCGGGAGAAGAGCAGGAACAACAAGCAACGAAGGGGACATTCTCTCGTGAGTTAACAAGGGGACATTTCTAAAGAGTTTTGACACCGGAGAAATCCGCGACCGCGAGCCGCGGGGGCGGATGGAACGCCCGGTCTGGACGGAACGCGTGTTGACGCGGCTCGCGTTGGGCGAGTCAGCGAACCGGCGGGGTTTGCGCGCTATGGGCGGCTGTCCTTGGCAGCGGAGCACGAGTGGACGCGGACAATCGTGGCGACACGAACCCACTGACTGGAGAGCCGGATGCGGGAGACCCGCCTGTCCGGTTCGGAGGGAGGGGTGAAGTTCAATCCTTCATCCCCGCCCCTATCTTTAGCAACCGCCGCACGCGGTCCCAGATGTGCGCGACCATGCCGGCGTAGGCCGTCTCGCTGGAGCCTTGAACGGACACGCGGGCAGATTCCCATCGCTCGGCACCCAAACGAAACAGCACCGCGCACGACCGTGCCCCGGTGTTGTCAGTGGAAATACCGCCTGTCACGACTGTCCAATCGCCTCCGGCAGCTTGCGCAAGAGCTTTCAAGTCGCCCGGATTTGACTTCAGTAACTGCCGCATCGCTTCCTCGCTTGGCGCGACGTGAGCACCCTTCAGCAACCGCGTCGTCTCTGGCACGCCGGCCAGACTCGCCGCAAGGCGCCCGCCGCTGCCAATTTCAACAAGCGTCAGCTTCGCGCCCCGCGCCAGCAGTGTTTGTGCGACTTGCTGTTCCAGCGTCGCTTCGCCTTCGGCATAGATGTAGTCGCCGAGATGCCGGCGAATCTTCGTTGCCAGGTCTTTCAGCCGCGCTTGCTGCTCCGGGCCGTTGCCGGGCAGCATGAACTCGAAGTCCACTCGGCCCCCCTCGAACTGCGAGCCGACGATGACATCGGGCGGGAGCGGCACATGCTGGCTCATGGTCTGGTCAATCAGCGACTGGCCGATGCCGACGAACCGCACCGTGATGGAACTGCCGGGGGAGCGGACGCCAAACTTTTGCCGCAGATAGGGGGCGAGTTCGTTTTTCACCATCGGCTGCAATTCGCGCGGCGGGCCGGGCAACGCGACGATGGTCTTGCCGTTCCAGTCGAACACAAGCCCGACGGCGGTGCCGGCGGCGGCTTTCAGGTAAGTGCCGCGCGTCGGCACGAGTGTCTGGCGGCGGAGGTTGGGGCGGATCTGGTCGCGCGGTGTCTTGTGACGCTGCTCCATTGCCGCCAATGCGTCGGGTTGTTCGTAAAGCTTGATCCCCGTGAGTTTCGACAGCGCGTCGCGCGTGACATCGTTGACAGTCGGGCCAAGGCCGCCGGTGACGATGACCAAAGGCGCTTTTTGAGCCGCGGCGCGGACGGCGGCTTGGATGTCGCAGACCTTGTCGTCCACAAGAGACGCGCCGGCGCAGTGGCAGCCGTGCGCATGGAGCGTGCGCGTGATGAAAGCGGTGTGCGCGTCGGGAAAGACGCCGCGGAGCAGTTCCTCGCCCGTGACGACCAGGGCGTAGTCGAGTTGCCTGGACTCGGCGGCGTGCGGCGAAGCGGCAAAGAGAAGGATTGGAAGTATGACCTTCACAGGCTGCAGTTCATGGCTGATGGCACAGACTCGTGAGAACAATCGCGTCACGGAATGACGCGGCTACTCTTTCGGAAATATCCCGCGCAGGAACTTCAGATTCGCCTGGTAACTCGGCAGCATCTTCCCGCCCTTGGGCACGGCGCCTTCGATTTGCATCCAGCCGCGGTAGCCGATGTCGTCCATCGCGGCGCGGACCTTCTGGAAATCCACCTTGCCCTTGCCAAGCAACGCTCCGTTCTCCTTGGCGTGGAACTCGCAGATGTGTTTCGTGCCGAGCCAGCGGATTTCCTTGTGGATGTCGTAGCCGCGGTCGTTGGAGTTGCAGACGTCGTAATAGACCTGCGCGGCGGGCGAGCCGACGCGCTGGATGATGTCCATGTGCGCCTCGGCGCTGAGCCAGCTCTCGATGCCGAGGATGACACCGGCCTTCTCGGCTTTGGGGGCGACGTCCTTGAGACGCTTGACGACTTCGTCGGTGCCGGGTTTGTCGTCGCGTAGGTCGCCTTTGCCGAAAAACGCCAACAACACCACCTTCACGCCGAGCGCCTTCAGCACGTCCACGCTGTCGCTGACCCACTCGATGGGGCGCGGGTCGCTCTTGTAGGGGATGTTGTTCATCTCGCCGATGGCGAGCGACGCGATGGCGACACCGGTTGCCTTGACGGCGTCCTTGTATTGCTGCTGCACCGCGGCCTGGCGCAGGTGCATGTTGTTGGCGAGGCTGCCGAGGCTGACCTGCACGCCGTCGAGGCCGATCTCTTTCGCGACGGTCATCGCGTCGGGCGTGCCCATCTTTTGGATGGACCAGTCGCACGCGCCGATTTTGAACTGGCGCTTCTCCGGCGCGGCGAAGAGCGGTGCGAGGGGCGAAGCGAGCGCGAGCGCGGCAGCGCTGCGGGTGAGGAGTTGGCGACGGGTAATCATGGTTACTTGCCTCCGTAGCTGCGGAAGAACTTGATGCACTCGGTGATCTCCGGCACGGAGTTCTCCCAGTTATGTTCGTATTCGATGGAGACGTTGCCTTTGAAACCTTGCGCCTTCAGTTCATCCAACACGGCCTTGAGGTTCAGCGCGCCGGTGCCGAACGGCACGTCGTGCTGGCCGGGGCCGATGGCGGGACGGTCCTTCATGTGGACGCTGACGATGCGGCCTTTCAGGATCTTCACGCAGTCCAGCGGTGTCAGGCCGGAGGTGGCCCAATGGCCCGTGTCGGCGCAGGCGCCGATGCGCGGGTCGCGGTTCTTGACGAGCGAGAGGACGTAGTTCGGATCCCACACCTTGTAGTCGGGGTTCTTTTCGCGCTTCGGGTGGTTGTGGAACGCGACGGCGATGTCGAACTCCTTCACCATCTTCTCGATCATGTCCATCGAAGTGACCGACTCGGTGGTGATGGCATAGATGCCCATCTTCTTCGCGAACTCAAAAATCTTGCGCGCGCCGGTCTCGTCGGTCGGGATGCCGACGACGCCATAGTTGACGGCCTTGACGCCGTGCTTGGCCAGCGCCGCCTTGACCGTGGCGATGACGTCCTCCGGCGAGTCGTGGCTGAACTTCGCCTTTGGGTCATCCTTGCTGAGCTTCTGGCCGGGATAGAACTCGATGACCTTGCTGCCAGTCGCAGCGTTCTTTTCGATGGCTTCGAAGACCGTGAAGCGGTTGAAGCTGTAAGCCTGGCAGCCGACAGCGAACCCGCCGACTTTGCACGAGTCGGGGATTGGTTCGGCGGCCAGCGGGAGCGTGGAGACGGCCGACAGGAAACCGATGGAAAGAAGCTGCGGGATGATTCTCATGGCAGCGAATAGCACTCGGAAAGCAGTTGGCTGTCAAAACAAAAACGCTTCCTGCACGGTGGCAGGGCCGGCGCAAACGCGTCGAGGGGGAAGAGATGGTGCGCCCGGCGGGAGTTGAACCCACAGCCTTTGGCTCCGGAGGCCAACGCTCTATCCAATTGAGCTACGGGCGCACGGCGCTTGCCCGGACGAGCAAGCGCGCCGAAGCTATCACCGACCGCCCCAAAGCAAAAGAGGAAATTCACTGGATAACCGCTCAGAGGGCGCAACTTGACACGCGCACCACGATCAAGTCCCAGAGGGACGGACGAGAATAGCCCGGCACTTTAG
>DYDC01000292.1 GCA_020718125.1 Methylacidiphilum sp.
TTCGTTTCCGTCTTGGAGCCGCCTACACTACCGGCGGGGACGGGTGGCTCAAGGAAAAACGCCGCTTTGCAGCGCGCTCAGTCCTTCATGCTGTAGGTATTGGCAACCCACCCGAAGCCGAAGAACCCAAGCAGGAACAGCATGCCACAGTGGGCGGCTGCCGGTATGCCTGCCAAGGCGAGAACCATGCCGAGCAGGCCGGCGACGGCCAATGCCAGGGTGTAGCACGTGAGGACTTTTCGTCCGCGTTTGTGGGTGCAGGAAAACGTGCCTGCAACGGGCAGCATCATCGCGGCGCAGGCGATGCCGCCGAGGATGAACTGGTAGATGTGGGTCAGAAAACCGACTCCAGCCATCAGGATGCCGCCCAGCAGACAGCCGCCGACCCAGTTTGAGGCTACGATTTGTTCGCGCGACAAAGCGTAGCGGCCGAAGCGGTCCAGCCGCAGGATGAGGTCAAACAGCGGCGCCGCGGTCCAACTCAGGATGACGAAGATCAAGTAAAGCCCCATCAGCGGCATCAGCAGCGGCGCCAGTTCGGGGTTGGTCTTGGTGATGCCTCCCAGCAAGCGGTAGGCGACGTAGCCGCCGATGATAACACCCCATTGGGCGCGGCTGCTCAGGCGGGACATCCACAGAAAATAGAGCAGCATCCACCTGTAGATGATATTGCGCGCCTTGAGAGCTTCGAGGATGCCTTGCCGCGCCCATTCCTGCTGAGGGTTCAGGCGCAACGCTTCGCGGAAGTGTTCCATGGCGGCGTGCGCTTCGCCGTCGTGCAGTAGCGCCCAGCCTTGGTTCGCGTGGGTTGTGGCGTTATCGGGATCTTTGCTGAGCGCGGTGCCGAGGCTGGCTTTGGCCTCGGGCCGGCGGCCGAGCTTGACCAGCACCATGGCGCGCAGGTTGGTGCAGGAGACGTGTTCCGGATCCGCGGCGAGGCCTTGGTCCGCAGCCGCGAGTGCCTCTTCCCAGCGGCGCAGGTCATAGCGA
This sequence comes from Methylacidiphilum sp., assembly GCA_020718125.1. GTDB lineage: Bacteria > Verrucomicrobiota > Verrucomicrobiia > CAIQCK01 > CAIQCK01 > JACRKA01. Next base: position 991 of record DYDC01000292.1, read on the forward strand.
ATGCCTGCCAACAGGGCGAAGTTGTCGGCGCCATTCGGCTCCAGGCGAATGGCCTCTTGGATGGCCGCCTCAGCGTCAGTTTCCTTGTCTTGGTCGCACAGGACGCGAGCCATGGCATAGTGGGCGAAATCAAAGTCGGGCGCGAGATGAACGGCTTGGCGGGCCTCCGCAATGGCCTCGTCGAGCTTGTTCTGGTGGGCCATGCACAGGGCCAGCAGCGCGTGGGCGTGGGCGTCGTGGGGTTCCGCTGCCAGCAGTTGGCGGAGTTCCTTCTCCGCCAAGTCGTGGCGCTTCTGCTGGAACAGGACGATGGCGCGTTCGCGTGCGGCGTTCATCCGATCACATCTTCAAGTATTTCAGAATGTCGTCGTAGATGCCGCTTTGGTTGGAGTAGAGCGCGTAGTTGCGGGCCGTGGCAAACCATTCGCGTGTGGACGGGCGCACGGCCGAGGTGGCTTGCGTCAGGTCGCGGGTCTCCAGCGGTTTCGGGACGCCTTCTTTCATGGCGTCACGCAGCTTGTGCTCCACGGCGACATCAATGACGGCTTTGAGGTCGGCGCCGGAGAAGTGCTCGGTCTTGCGGGCAACCTGGTCGAAATCCACCGTGCCGGCGGGCTTGCCGCGCAGCAGCACGCGCAAGATGGCCTCGCGCGCCGCGTTGTCCGGCGGCGGCACGAACAGGATGCGGTCGAACCGGCCCGGCCGCCGGAAAGCCGGATCGAGATGCCACGGCGCGTTGGTGGCGGCGAGCACCAGCACGCCGTCGTTGGAATACTGCACGCCGTCAAACTCGGAGAGGAACTGGTTGATCAAGTGGCGTCCGCCGCTGTGGCGCATGTCGGCGCGGTTGGCGCCGAGCGCGTCCACCTCGTCGAAGAAGAGCACACAGGGCGCGTTGCGCCGGGCTTGCTCGAACAGCTCGTGGAGGTTCTTCTCGCTGTTGCCGATCCACATGTCGAGCACGTCGCTGATGCCGACCGCCAGGAAACCCGCCCGGATTTCGCCCGCCGTGGCCCGGGCCAGATAGGTCTTGCCGCAGCCGGGCGGGCCATAGAGCAGGATGCCGCCGCCGATGGCCTTGCCGTAGGCCTTGAACATCTCGGCGTGGGTCAGCGGATGAATGATCTTCATCCGTATCTCTTCCTTCAGCGCCTCCATCCCGCCCACATCACCGAACGTCAGCCGGGGCCGTTCCACAATGGTGTCCAACGGATTGGTGGGCGCTTCCCAGCCCGCCCGCAGCTTTCCATCCACCACCTCGCTTGTCTCGGCGTTGGCGCCGATGCCGAGACGGCCGGCCAGTTCCGGGTCGGCCAGCGACGGATCCGCTGCGACGGCGCGTTTGTAGGCGCTCACGGCGCCGGGAATATCGCCCGCGCGAAACAATAACCGTGTGTGCAGCAGCCGCACGCGCGTCGGCGGTTCGGCGGCCTTGAGCAGGTCTTCGACCAGCACCAAGGCGTGCGTGTTCTTCCCCTCCTGATAAAACGCGGTGGCCAAGCCGAGCTTGAGCGCCGGGTTGTGGGGCGCGGACGACAGGGCCTCACGGAACTCCTTCTCCGCCTCCTCAAAGCATCCCAGGCTCAGCAGCGTCTCGGCGAGGAGTTGGCGCAAGGGCAGGTTATCCGGCGAGTGCCGCAGCGCGTCGCGCAACGCGCGCGCCGTCTGCTCGCTGGAAGACGGTGGGGTGGGTTGTTGCGGGGGATCGTTGGTTGGCACGCCGCCAAGCAAAGCGCGAAGGTTCGGATGAGTCAAGCCGTGAGACTTGCTCTGTGGCGGAGCAGGGCCGCCGGTCCGGAAGTGACTTACACGAAAACGTCCAGCACCGTCGCCTTGCCGCGCGGGCGGAGCGTGAACTTCCCCACCGACGCCGGCACGAGCGCGAACCCGCCCGCCGCCAGCGGCACGTCGCCGACGTCCAGCGCGCCCTCCACGCAGGCGATGATATGGAACGCGTCGTTGCAGTCGAGAGGGCGGGGCGTGTCGAGGCGCAGCCGGGCGCAGCCGAACTGCTCGCTGGCCACTAATACTTCTCCCTCTTGTGTGTCGGCGAATGACGGCTCGAAGTCGTTGAAGTCAATGCACTGGAGCGATTGCTGGACGTGGATTTCGCGCGGTCGGCCCCAGTCATACACGCGGTAGGTGGTGTCGGAGTTCTGCTGAACCTCGAAGATGACCAGTCCTGCGCCGGTGGCGTGGAGCCGGCCCGACGGCACGAAGAGTGTGTCGCCGGCACGTGGAGCGAGCTTGTGGATGAGCGGCTCTAGTTTCCGCCGTGCGAGCGCGGCCTCGAACTGCTGCCGCGTGACACCGTGCTTCAGCCCCGCATAGATCGTCGCCCCGGGATCGGCCTGCGCCACATACCACATCTCCGTCTTCGGCTCGCCGCCCAGCGCGGGGGCAACCTCCGCGGGCGGATGGACCTGGAGCGAGAGCCGTTCGCGGGCATCGAGGATTTTAATGAGCAGCGGGAACCGGCCGTTGGGCATCGGCGGGATGTCGCCGAGCAGTTCCTCCTGATGTTGCTCCATCACCGAGCGCAGCGTGCGGCCGGCCAGCGGGCCGTTCGCGATGACGCTGAGATTGTCGCCCTGGTCGGAGATTTCCCACGACTCGCCGATGACTGCGCCGGTTGGCAGCGGCTTGCGGTAAAGCCGTTCCAGTTCGCGGCCGCCCCAGACGCGTTCCTTGAAGATGGGATGGAATTTCAGCGGGTAAAGCACGCCGCGACTCAACGCCGTTTCCGCGGCGGAGTCAAGCGCTCGCCTGCAAGGAGCGGCGGTTTGGAACCGCCGGGGTTGTGTTAGCTGGGAGCGGCGGCATTCCTGCCGACGATTATCATAATGGGCGACAAGAATGTCGCTCCGCCCAGCTATTCGGCCGCTACAGCATGCGATGATCCGTGGCGATATTGTGCGGATCAGCAGTTAGAGCGGATTTGTGACCGCGATAAGTTGTTGAGAGGGTTGAGGACCGAGGAATCGGCTGAACAG
>DYDC01000293.1 GCA_020718125.1 Methylacidiphilum sp.
AACCACAACCCTCAACAAGGTTCCGCAAACCCGTTACCGGAGGTTCCCTGAATCTCAACCCGCATCGCGGTTCCGCAAGATAGTTACCGGAGGTTCCCTCATGAGATTTCACTGCCCACACTGTGACCAGTCGTTGACGGGAGACGTCTCGCTGGCTGGACAAACCGTCTATTGTCCGGCGTGCAGCAAGAAGTTCGAGATCCCCAGCGAGTGCGCGCAGCAGGACATCATTGAGGAAACGGTCGCCGCGCCGACCGAGACCGCGCCGGGCGCGCCTGAGGGCCAAGCGCCGGCTGAAGGCGCGGCTGCGACGCAAGCGTCGGCCGGGCCGTTGCCGCGCACGACGCCCAAGGTGAAAGTCAAGGCGCCTGGCAAACCGCTGCTTGGGGTCGGCCACGCCGACGGCACCAACGTCAGTCCGCTCTGGACGGGCTTGTGGGGCCTCGCCGGGACGGCGCTGAACTACCTCCTGCTCTGGCCCATCCACAACAGCTACATCGGCCAGCTTTACATCCATCGCGGCTGGGTGCCGCTGGTGGAGACGCTGTTGTTCTGGTGGGCGGTCGCGTTCCTGGTGTTCAAGTATCGGAAGCTGGAGAAACAAAAGCGCGGCCTGTTGTTCGATTTGCTGCCGGACGAGGTGGGCCGCGACATCACGCAGGCCAACGTGGACAAGTTCATCGCCCGCATCTGGCATCTGCCGGTCAAGCCGGGCGAGAGTTTCCTGGTCACGCGCGTGCTCCGCGGGCTGGAACACTTCGGCATCCGCAACGATAACTCCGAAGTGGCCACCGTGCTCGGTTCGCAGTCCACTATTGACGGCAACGCGGTCGGCTCCAGCTACACGCTGCTGAAGGTGTTCATCTGGGCCATCCCGATCCTCGGTTTCATCGGCACCGTGCAGGGTCTCGGCAGCGCAGTGGGCGGTTTCGCATCGGGCTTGGATGCCGCGGCGGATCTCTCGGTCGTCAAAGGCTCGCTCAACAAGATCACCGTCGGTCTGGCGGTGGCGTTCGACACGACGTTGCTGGCGCTTATCATGAGCCTGCCGCTGATGTTTGTCATGAGTTCGTGGCAGAAGGTCGAGGACGACCTGCTCAACCGGATTGACGAATACTGCAACGAAAACCTCCTGCGCCGGCTGAAGAACTTCGGCGGGCCGGAGGAACAGGAGAAGCCGGTCACCGGCGCGAACATTCACGTCGTGGTCCAGAACGCCGTCAACGCCGCCATGTCCGCGCACCACGTCGAGTTGCAAACCTACTTCGAGAAACTGGCGGCCATCGGCGTCCAACTGCGCGCGCACGCCACGGAAGGTTTCAAACAGGCGCAGAGCCAGTGGCTGACCGCGCGGGCGGAAGACCTGAACAAGATCACCGAAGCGTTGCAGAACATCGGCGAGCGGCAGATCGAGGCGATGGGCCAAGTGCAGACGGCCATGAGCGCGGCCTCGAAGACCGCCGAGCAAACCTCCAAGGTCGCCGTCACCTCGGAACAGCGCCTCGCGGCGGTCACCAAGAGCGCGGACGCGCTGACGCAGCACCTCGCCGGCGTCGGGCGGGCCGTCGGCGCGCTCAACAACGTGCTCGGCAGGTTCAGCGAGAAACAAATTGTCATCCAGCCCCAAAAGCGTTCGGGGTTCCTGGGCTTCCTGCGCCGCGACAACGGAGGGGAGAAGAATGGGTAGCCGCAGGCGCGACGAGGGCGACACGGTTTCGCTGTTCCCCTTCCTGAGCGTGCTGGCGTGCGTCATCGGCGTGCTGGCGATGCTGGTGGTCGCGCTCGCCCTCAGCCAGGTCACCAAGGATGACCCGAAGGACGTGCAGGAGCAGAAAAAAGCTGAGGAGCGCCTCATGCGGTTCCGCGAGGTCCAGGCGAAAATCAAAGTGGACCTCAAGGAACTGGAGGAACTGCGCAAGCGCGTCGCCGAACTGGAAAAACTGCACAAAGCCAAACTCGCCCAGTTAGACGCGCTCAAGAAGAAGAACGCGGACCGCGCCAAGCAACTGGAAATGGAGATGGAACTGCTGCATCTGGTCACCAACATCGAGTTTATGAAGAAACGCATCGCCGGCCTCGACGAGGACATCAAGAAGCTGAAAGAGGAGAACAAGAGCCTGCTGGCCGAGTTGAACCGCCGCAAGAACCCGAAGGCGATGGCCACCGTCACCGTCCGGCCCGGCGGCACCGGCGTCGGCTCCAAGCCCAAGTTCGTCGAGTGCGCCGCAAGCAGCATCGTCATCCACACCAACGACCCGCCGACCCGCGTGCGCATTGCCGACTTGCGAGTGAGCGCGGACTTCACCAACCTGCTCGCCGCCGTGAGCGTCAACACCAACCTCACGCTCGTCTTTCTCGTGCGCGAAGACGGCGCGAGCGCCTACTACAACGCGAGCCGGATCGCCACCGAAGCCAGCGTCAAGAACGGCAAGCTGCCGATCATGGGCCAGGGCAACATTGACCTGAGCCTCTTCGGCCAGCGCTGACCTCCATCCGACCATGCCCCGCCGAACCCAAAGCTCCGCCGGACTGAACCTCGACTCGTTGATGGACACGCTCACCAACGTGGTCGGGTTCCTCCTGATCCTGCTGGCGCTCATGAAACTCGGCGTCGGCGAAGTCGTCGAGCGCATCCAGGCGATTGACCCCACCGCGCTCGGCGTGCGCGAGGAGGACGTCGTCAGGGCCAAGAGCAAGGAGGAGATGCAGGCGGCCGAGTTGGAATACCTGCGCCGGCGGGCGAAAGCCTTGGAGTCGGACCTGAAGCTGTTGATGCTCCCTACCGACGCGCGGCAGCCGGAGAACAAAATCGAGTTGCCCAAGATTTCGCCCGACGCCGCGCGCAGGCAGCTCGACGATCTGAAGAAAAAAAGCGCCACGCTCGAAAAGGGCTTCGCCACCGAGGACGCCGAGTCGGCCCGGTTGAAGGCGTTGCTGGCCAAAGTGCCCCTGCCCGCCGGCGTGCCCGGCAAGGCCGTCACGCTGCCCAACTCGCGCCCCGCGCCGAAGGAATCCCAGCCGGCCTACGTGTTCTGCGTCAACGGTCGCGTCATGTTCCTCGACGTGGCGGGCATGCAGAAATACGCCGTCTCGCGCATCACCGACCTCTGGGGCCGGATGAATCTGCGCTGGCAGCAGCCTGGCACGCTCGTCACCACCATCGGCCCCCAGCCCGCGAAGAAGAAGGGCGCAAGGCCTTCCACGCGAGTCTCACCGAAGGCGCCGCAGCAGCAGGAAATCCTCTACGACCCCGCGAAGGTCGCGGCGTTATTCAAGCAACAGCAGATTGGCAACCATGACTACCGGCTGTTCATCCGCACCTACGACGACCGGGCCTACGGCAACCTGGAGTTCGCCCCCCAGGCCAACGGCGGCGAGACCATCGAGCAGATGAAACTGCCCAGCTCGCGTTACCGCGCCGCGCTGCGCTCGATCGTCCAGAACCGCAACTACGTCCGGTTCATGGTCAACACCAACAGCTTCGAGACCTACGCCGAAGCCAGGAGCCTGAGCGAGCAATTCAAAATCCCCGCCGGCTGGGAAATCGTCACCTCACCCACCTACCTCGCCAGCCTCGGCACCGACGTGAAGTTCCACCAAAAGATCATCCCGCCGCCCGCGCCGCCGCCACCTCCTCTGCCGCCCGGCGCGAAACCGCCGCCCCCGCCCAACGTGCTCGATTGATGAGGGTTCCTCGCTGTTTTCAGTGGATGAAGGCTGTAAGTAGTCTCTGGCCGGAAACTCCCGTTTTCTGGAGCGGTGCCATGCGTTGAGGGCGGCGTGCAAGCAACGAGGGGACGTTTTTTTGAGCGCTAACGGCCTGCACGCGCCCCATCGGCCTGAAATCGCCGCGCACAGCGACACCGCTCCACTCAGGCTTGACTCGCTTCCCCAACGCGGCGGCTTCAAGCCGCCGC
>DYDC01000294.1 GCA_020718125.1 Methylacidiphilum sp.
AGAAAGGACCGCGCTTTTCTCCGCCATCACGACAGCCTTGCCGCAGGATGATTCCCCTGCCTGCCAAAGAAACCGATCTATTGCGACATCTGGCCGTCCGCCTGCTCCAGGAGCATGAGCGGCCTGAATTTGATCGCCCGCTCGCCGAGCGGGCCTTTTCCCCCTGAAGAGAAGGAGGCCGCGTGGGAGAAAGGCCGCGGCCGGCTCGACCGCTGGCGGCTGGCGCGCGTGGCCGTCAGCCCCGAAGAGATGGCCTCTGCGGCTGCTGGCGGGTGATTGCGGCGCGCCGCGAGCCGTGGACGCTGGGCGGCACGTTCAAAAAGTCGGCGCGCGACGGCGACGCGGTGGCCGCGAAGGGACTTCAGCAACTTGCCGACAAGGCTGCTGCGAACGGCCTGTGGGTGGCGCTCTACCCGCACACGGGCATGTGGATTGAGAGCGTGCGTGACGCCGTCCGCGTCGCGCGCGAGGTCAACCGCAAGAACCTCGGCGTCACGTTCAACCTCAGTCACAGCCTGATGGTCGGTGAAGAGATGCGGATTCCCGCGCTGCTGAACGAGGCCGCGCCATATCTGTTCTTCGTCACCATCAACGGCGCCGACACGGGCGCCGCAGGCGGTCCGTGGAACCGGCTCATCCAGCCGCTCGGTCAGGGCAGCTTCAACGTCGCGTCGGTCTTGTGGAAACTCCGCGAGTTTCGTTGCCGAGGCCCCATCGGGTTGCAGGGCTACGGCGTGGCGCTACCGGTGAAAGAAAACCTCGCGCGCTCGATGGAGGCATGGAAGAAACTCTCCGCGCGCGTTGCGGGGCCGTGAAGATTCGCACTGTCACCCCGGCGCGATGACGTAGCCGCTCACGTAGCTGCCTTGCGCCGTGTGCGTCCAGGTCCACTGCGCGTCCTCATCGTGCGCAAGCCAGACACCCAGCACGGCTGACGCGGAAGTGCAGCTTGATTGGGGTGCCGCGACCCGCCGTTTGGACTTAACAGCGCCTTCCCTCTTCTTCATCTCGGATAATCCAGCGCTTCGGGAATCATCACCTTGGTCAACGCCTCGGCGGCACGGTCCTTGGCGAGGCGGGAGCCGGTGAGGCAGCCGTCGAGCTTCATGCGCAGACTGGCGAAGTCTTCGAGACCCGCGAACCGGACGCACGGGCCGGCTTTGTCGGGATGCGACTGGCCCTTATCCGCCACGTCGCCGTAAACGCGCGCGGTGGTGGCGATACCCGGCGCGACGGCTTCGAGCGATTCCAACTCGTCAGCGGCGTAGCAGCCCGCGCAACCTTCGGCGTCCCATGCCGGATGGCGGTTGTAGCCGAACACCAGTTCCGCGCAGACGCGGCCTGCTTCGCCCGCGGCGCGGGCGGCCTGCACGTGGCAGAGGTCGGTGTAGAAATTGAGCAGGCCGGCGAGTCCCTCGGCGACGGCGGGGTTCTCGGGGCCTTTCTTCTCCAGTTCGAGCACGTCGCGGATGAACTGGCGGGCGGCCAGCAGCCAGCAGAGCGCGTCGGCGAGCGGGAAGCTGACGCCCTGGCGGTTGCTGGTGTAGAGCTTGTTGCCATCGGCGTCCGTGGCGTCCTGGAGATGATTGAGCGTCCAGAGCCAGAGCTGCATGGCGCTGGCGAGCGCGCACGCGCCGATGCCGGGCTTCTCGCTGGCGATGTGGCGCATCTCGCCGATCCACTGGCGGTATTGCGCGAGGAACAGTTCGTTGGTCATCGTGATGGACATCTGGCGGCGCTGCACGGCCTCGGGGCCTTCGTAGGTCGCCTCGAGCTGCGCGTCCATCCACTTCTGGCCGAGGTAGCCGGGGCAATCCTCCGTGATGCCGTAGCCGCCCATGAGGCTGACGGCTTCGCGCATCATGTTCGCGCCGTGGCCGGTGTTCCAGAGTTTCACGGCGGGACAGAGGACGTTGGCGAGCGAATCGCGCAACGCATACTGCACGAGCGGGTCGGCGGCGAGCGTCTCCAGCCGCTTGTGGTCGCGCTCGGCGTCGGGCTTCGCGCGCAGGATGAGCAACTCGATCGCGTCCTTCTCGACCTTGCCCATCGCCTTGAACTGTGCCCGGCCCGTGATCTTCTGCGCGGCAAAAATCTCGTCCTTCGTCTTCTCCATCGGGTCCAGTTCGTCAAAGAGCCGCGCCGCCTCGAAGCCGAGCGACGCGCCGGCCTCGCCCGCGGCCCAGATGTCCACCAGCCGCTGCTGCCCGTCCTGTTTCTGCTGGAGGCCGAGGTCGTAACGCGGCGTGCCGGGCTGCGTGTTCTCGCCGCCGCGGAACCGGCCGCGCTGGTAGCGGATGACCGGCTCGACCGCCGACAACAGCTTCGCGGTGGTCATCAGGCCGACCGTCACGCGCGTGCGGCGGAACACCGCCTCGATCACCTCGCTGTGGCTGTAACGCGGGACGATGACGCCGTCCTTGATTGTGTAGCCGCCGATGATGCGGCTCGCGGACACTTTGATGCTGAACACGGGATCGGTCGTCGAGGAGAGCTGGTGGACGAGTTTCTTGGTCGCCACGCCGCGGTCATAGACGCCGGAATCGCCTTCCTCAAGGATGATCATGCAACTGCCCTTGATCCGCTTGTCGTCGGTGTCCACGGCGGCGGTCACGAAGTTCGCGAAACCCATGTTCGTGATGAACCGGCCGCGCTTGTCCACCTGCAGGACCGGCTCCTCGCCGATCTTCCACTCCGCCACGCGGACCTTGCCGCTCAACAGGCCCGTCTCGACGCCGACGTAGGGGATCGGCTCGGTCAGCGCGAACGCGCCGCGCCACGGCTTGCGGTCCTCGCCCGGCTTCGGTGGCGCGGCCAGGCTCATGTAGCGAGCCTTCTGCTCCGGCGTGCCGCGCTCATGGATTGGCGAGAGCGCGAGATTTCCAGCGAGGCTCCCCGTGGCGGCGCCGCCATCCACCCACGACAGCTCGAACGCGACCAGAGCCAGCACCAGATTCTTCGGTCCCTCGATGTAACCGCCCTCGTCGGGGTTCATCGCGGCGGCGGTGATGCCCGCCTCGTCGAGCGCGGGCAGCATCCGCGCCTTCGCGTCGGTCCAGTCGTGCGAATTGCGCGCGCCCTCGGCGACCAGCCGCGCGACGATGCCGCGCGCGACGCCGCGGGCGGATTGCACGACCATCTGGAGATCGTAGCGGTCGGCGTAGCGCCACATGATCTGGCGCACGTCGTCGCCCGGCAGCGTCCGCAACGTCTCGCGTGGAGTGGATTGAGCAGCGGTTGTCATAAGAATGTTTCCTTCGTTTCTGATTCGGTGGCGCGCCGTCAGTCGTCCTTCAGCCCGTCGGCGAGGAAGGCGTCATAGGAGGCCAGGTCGAGCAGGCCGTGGCCGGAGAGGTTGAAGAGGATGACTCGCTTCTTGCCTTCCTCGCGGGCCTTTTCGGCCTCGTCAATCGCGGCGCGGATGGCGTGCGAGGATTCCGGCGCGGACACGATGCCCTCGGTGCGCGCGAACAGCATCGCGGCCTTGAAAACCCTCGTTTGGGGATAAGCGACCGCCTCGACGAGGCCGAGTTTCCTGGCGTGGCTGACAGACGGCGCCATGCCGTGGTAGCGCAGGCCGCCGGCGTGAATCTTCGGCGGCACGAAATCGTGGCCGAGGGTATACACGCACAGCAGCGGCATCATGCCGGCCGTGTCGCCGAAGTCGCGGCGCAGTTCGCCCTTCGTCAACGACGGGCAGACGCCCGGCTCCGGCAGGTCGGCCAGCAGGTTATCCCAATGCGTGGGAATGTCGGCCTGAGTCAGTGTAAATCGCGTCGCGGCGCTCACGCTTTGTCCTTTAGGTTCCGTTCAAGGAATGCCGAGGCTACCGCATCCGCCCGCCCTGCGTCAAACCCGTCGCTGTTTTTCTGAAGACGCAGGGCGCAACTTGACACACGCACCAGGCCCCGAAAGGGACGGTCGAGAATAGCCCGGCGTTTCAACGCTGGGTGGGCTGGCAAC
>DYDC01000295.1 GCA_020718125.1 Methylacidiphilum sp.
CGTCTCCAGAAAACGCCCCCGATCCGTGTCGTCCCGGTAAATCGCCCGCCGCTCGTTGCCGCGCGCCGTGACGTGATACCACCCGCCCGCCATCTCCACTCGTAAAGGCCGTGCCATGAGCACGGACAATGCCCAAATCAGCGAGGCAGGTCAACCAATTGTTAGATGTGGGGATGTGACCCCGATGACTGCACCTTGCTGTCTCGGTCGTGTTCGAGGCAGCGAGAGACGTGTGAGTGCGGCCCGTTCTGAAACCACAGCGGCGTCGCGTAGGCCGGGCCGGCGATGAGGAACGGCACCCATTTCAACCCCGCGGCCTTGAGCGTCGCGACCTGCTTGTCCCACTTGCTCCAATCCCACCGGCCCTCTTCCGGCTCGACACCGGCCCAACGAACGTAGCTCTCGACGCTGGTGACGCTGAGCGCCTTGAACACCGCGGCGTCGGCCGGGGACGCGTCGTTGCCGAAGGTCAGTTCCATGTAAGGAAGCGAGCCGGCAGGCTTGTAGTAGCACGATTCATCGCGCGTCAGGACCTCCTTTTGAGAACGGGGCAGCGCGCGATGAATCGCGCTACTACGAATGTTCACGCCGGGCCGTTCCACTCGAAGCAACCGCAGCGACTCCGCATCTACGGGCGCGTTCGGGTCGTAGTCGGCGGGCCGGCGCGGTGAGACGGTGATGCTATGGACTGCGACGCCGCGCGCGACGAATCGGAAATCCGCGCCGTGGTTCTGGCCGTGGCCGAGCCGCAGGTCGGGCAGATGGAAATGGACCTTGCGCCAGCGACCGCTGCCGGTCAGCAGGGTGGAGGTTTCGGCGCGCGCATAGTGCGCGCCGAGGTTCGGCGGCGGGGTGGCCTGGTCGTATTGGAGCGAGAGATGGGCGAACGCATCGTCGAAGACCTCGGCGGTGACGTAAACGTCGTGCGAACCCGGCGTGTAAGCCGGATGATTGATGATGACGTAGAGGTAGAGCGAACGGTCGCCCGTGATGCGGCGCGCGGACTGGCCGTTGACGGTCACAGGCACGTTGACGCCGTCGCCAGCGGACGGAACGGCGAGTCCGAGGCCGGTGTTGCGCTCGCCGAGCGCAGTGGTGAGATCGGGCAATGGCTCGGCAGCGAAACACGTGGCGGCAAGCGCGGCGGTGGCGGTGAAGATGAGGCGGTTCATTTGTCGAAGCTCGCAGCCGCCGAGGTAACGAGGCGGAATCGTTCTCTTGCGCCCGAACCGTCCGCCTTTCCAGGAACCCGATCCAGCAAGCGATGGAAAAGCGGCAGAGGACTGCCGCAGTCCAAGACGCTGCCGCGTTGAAAAGCTTCCTTCGCCGTCGCGCGAGCGTCTTGGACTGCGGAAGTCCTCTGCCGCTTTCGGCGCGCCGCGGGTTCCAAGCCCAGACGCGCCCGCATCGAGTGGGCGGGCTTCTCCTTACGTCGGGGGCTACGCGTCGTCGCGCTCACTTCGCCGGCAACACCTGCACGGCGTCGGCGCCGACGTTGCCGTTGGCGCCTTCGGTGGTGAACTCGACCGCGCCGGCTTTGCCTGCCTCGAAGCGGAAGACGCCGAGTGAGACGAAGATCGGCGGAATGGGCGGATCGGCGCGCTGGTTGACGGTGACGGTCTTCGCTCCGTCGGCGTCGTGGACGGTCACCTGTGCGTTGCCGGCGCGGTTCTCGTGGCTCTGGTAGGCGAGGCGGACTTCGTAGTTGCCGCTGGTCTTGACGTTGAACTCGAACCGCGCGGACGCGCTGGCTCTTGGCGACGCGTAGAGATAACGCATGCCGACGTGCTCCAGCGCAGCGCCACTGCCCCACTTGCCGCTCAGTTTGGCCTGCTCGTCGTCCACGACGATGCCAGGCAGGGTCTTCGGGTCAATGCCCATCGCAGAGCCTTCCGGCTGCGGTGGCGGCGGCAGTTCCTTGGCGCCGGGCGGGATGTAGATCGGACTGTCGGGCGTGTCGCGCCGGGCGACGCCACGCAGGCGCATCAGCTCTTTGAGTTCGTCGAGGTAGTTGTGATACACGTCGCGCGGGGCGCAGTTGTGGCGGACGCAGATGGAGGCGGCCTTGCCGACGACCTCGCCCATCATGCCGCCGGTCTTCATCACGCGCACGGTGCCCAGCGCCTCGTGCGTGACACTGATGCAGCGGCCGGCCATGAAAAGGTTCGGGATATTGCGCGAGTAGAAGCAGCGATACGGCACCGGATAGCCGACGCGCGGATCCACCGAGCGGTCAAACTCGGCGTAAGAGATGAAGGGGTTGTCGGGCACCTTCTTGGTGAATTCCTTCTTCGGATAATGCAGGTCAATGCTCCACGTGGACGGCACGCAGCCGTCGGGGAATTCCTTTTTCTGTCGCACGTCGTCGCCGGTGAGTTCGACGTCGCCAAGGAGTTGGCGCGACTCGCGCGTGCCGCCGACATAGGCGACCCACTCCAATTGCGCGCAGGTCATGTCGCGGGTCGAGTCCTTGTTCTTCATCGCGTCGAACGCGCCGTAAATGGCGCGGAAATTCCAGTCGCGCATCTGTTCAAGGTCCTCGATCGGGTGCTTGTCGAACCCGGTCTCCCAGAACCAGTCGCCGGAGCCTTTGCTCGGATACGGAAAATCGCCGATCTCCAGGTTGAGCGCCCACGGCGCGGCGCAAAACGGCGCGGGCTGGTCGGTCTTCTTCCAACGCCACATGTTGCTCATGCCCATGTGGCCCTTCTCCTGCAATCGCAGGTCGGCGAGGGCGAGCGCGCCGATGGTGCCGTGGCCGGTGGCGTCGCAGAACAGCCTGCCGGTGAACCGTCGCATGGAGCTGTCGGTGGTGCTGAATGTGAACACCGCGGTAATCTGGTCGCCTTTCTTCTCAACGGCGAAGGCGCGCGTGTCCAGGAACAGCGACAGGTTCTTCTCGGCGCGCGCGGCGGCCTCCTTGCCGGCGTCGTTGAATTCCTCCGCAGTCCCCGGCGATTTCTTAGGCCGGCCGGCGAACTCCTCGATGATCTCGCCGAGCTGCGGGTAAACACCCGTCCGCGTCCGGCCCATCGGCCAGACGCGAATCTCGGAACTGCTATTGCCGCCGAGCACGGGCCGATCCTGAATGAGCGCGACCTTGCAGCCCATCCGCGCCGCGGAGACCGCGCAGCCGAGGCCGACCAGTCCGCCGCCAACCACGACCAAATCATAGGGTCCAGTCTCGACTGGTTTCTCTGGCAGGCCGAGCAGCTTTCGCCGCCACGTCGGCAGCGGCTTCTTGTCGTTCGGCGGCGTGAACTTCTCGTCCCTGGTGAATAGGATCGCGTCGCAGCGGCCCTCGAACCCCGTGAGGTCGTGCAGCGCGAGCGTGACCTGCGCCTGGGCGATCTCGACCGTGCCGCCGTTGTGCCAGAACCACTCCGCGCCCTTGGTGCCGAACGTCTCCTTCAACGGCTGGCCGTTGACCAGCAACTGGAATTTGCCCGGCGCGCCCGGCGCTTTCCAGCGCGCGACCCAATCCTTGGTGCGCACCAGCACGCGATAGCGTCCCGTGCCCGGAAACGTCACCGTCGTCGTGGCGTCCTTCACCGGCTCGCCCAGCCCGTGCGCGAGCAGATAGGGCGATCCCATGATGTCAATGAACTGCGTGTCGAGCGCCCAGCCGCCGAGGTTCTTGAAGCTCTCAGCCTCCACCAGCACCGTGTCTGCCGCCGCCGCGAGCGACGCGCCGAGGACCAACGAAAGAAATCCGTGTTTCCACCAACCGCCTGTGTGAGTCGTTGCATTGTTCATGACGATTTTCTAACCCAGTGCCCCGCCGTCGGGCAAGCTTGTGTTCAACCTGCAAGATTGAGTAATCCTCTGTGTGCGCCGACGTAAGGAGGCGGATAACCTGCAATGACCGACCGATTTCGCCTCAATGTGCATCCAAAAGTTGAAGGTCCAGACTCTCCAGGAACCCGATCCGGCAAGCGATGGAAAAGCGGCAGAGGACT
>DYDC01000296.1:0-1374 GCA_020718125.1 Methylacidiphilum sp.
GATGGCGGAAGTGATGAAGGAAATGTCTAATGTTGAGACCTGACCCCCATTGCCCTGCACGAGTCGAGGCACGTTCGTGGGCTTCATTTTGTTGGCGAGGGTCGCGGCTTTGAGCAGCGCGTCGAGTGGGTTTCTGCGCGGGTCGGTGGCGATCTCCCACGGTGTGCTGCCGGTGGCGCGGAGGAGCATTTCGTGTTCGGGCAGCAGGCCGAGATCGCCTGTGGCCTTCATCCAGCGGACACACTCGCCGCGCAGGCGCTCCAGCGTGTCGCGATGTTTCGGGTCGGCGGCGAGGTTGTTGAGTTGATGCGGGTCGCTTTCGTTGTCGTAGAGTTCCTCGACCGGCTTCGTTGGCGAGAAGTGGCGGGCGGGCGGGCAGGTGATCTTGCTTGCGCTGGCGAGTTGCCGCCACGCCTTCATCGTCGGCATTTCCTCGGTGTAGCTGACGAACTGCGACCACGTCGGGTGCGGCATGAAGTTGCGGTGATACTGGTAACGCCGGTCGCGCACGACGCGCGCGATGTCGAACCGCTCGGCCATGCGGTCGCGGATGGCGTGGACAAACTCGCGCGGTTTGCCGGCTTGTTCGCCGAGGAACGCCGCGCCTTGCAGGTGCGTCAGGAGTTTTGCGCCGCAGAGGCTCAGCACCGTCGGCGCGAAGTCCACGAAGCTGACCATGCGGCCGGTGGTCTGGCCGGACGCGGCGGGGGCGAGGTGCTGCCATTTCTTCGGGAAGCGGACCATCAGCGGCACGTGGATGCCGCCTTCCCAGATCCACTTCTTCATGCCGGGCAGGCCGGCGCCGTTGTCGCCGAAGAAGAAGCGGTTGCGCCAGCGGCCCTTGCGGCCGCACTCGTCCCACGCGTCCTTCGGCACGGCGAAGTTGTAGTCGGTCTTGGCGTTGTTGGAGCAGTAGTAGCCCGCCTCGCGCAGGTATTCGCTGAAACACTTCACGGCCGCCGGCAGCGTCGTGGTCGAGCGCATCCCGTGGCTGCCGAGTCGCGTCGGGAACACGCCGGTGATGAGGCACGAGCGGTTCGGCGCGCAGACGCCGGTGATGCCGAACGCCAGCGTGTAGCGCACCGCCTGCATGGCGAACCGGTCGAGGTTCGGCGTGACCGCATACTTGTCGCCATAGCAACGCCGAGGGGGTCGTTTGACCTGCACATCGAGGTTCGGCGTGACCGCATACTTGTCGCCATAGCAACCGAGGTTCGGGCAGATGTCCTCGGCGGTGAGCCAGAGGATGTTCGGGCGCGCGGCAGGCGCTGCTGTCTGCGCGTCTGCAAAACCCGCCGCCAGCCACAGTGCGGCGCCAAAAGCGATCAGATGAGCGTTCATGGGTGGATTCTGTTCCAGTCAAGCGAATGGGGT